>JBLHWW010000110.1:0-12184 GCA_047629075.1 Psychromonas sp.
GACTAGACCAGTGCGCAAATATTCGCCAATAATGATGGGTGGCTAAGTTAATTTTAATAATGATGGGTGGCTAAGTTAATTATGTTGCTAAGTTAATTGTTTCATTTTAAGGGATGGTTATGTTGATTGTTTAAAAAACGTCAGATTGGTCTGCGACAGCAAATACAATATGTATTTTTATCAGCTGTAATAGTCGTCAAAATCACTCCCTTTAATTTCCTCGTAGGTTTTTTTATCCTTGAAATATTCTCTTTTGTCACCCAAAACTTTATCTTTTCGACGGGCGGATGATTTGTATTTGTCCTTGGATTTATTAACGGCTATATTCCATTCTTTTTGTTCCAATAAGGCTTGTTCTTGTAATTCATTATTGACCTGTTTATTGATGATGCTTTTTTGCATATTAACTACCCTAAGCTATTATCGATGTCCTGCTGGATTAGCAGTTCAACCTAACATGTTGACTTAATATTTATAACAGAGTTAGATGACAAGAATATGTCAGTGGTAGTAAATAATAGGTAATAAATTTTTCATAAAACGCCATCGTCTGCATATAACAGCGTTTAAATAAATAGAGGTTTATTTTATGAGGTTGAAAGAAGGTTAATGCGATTTAATCATCAAACTCATCAAACTCATCACCCAATAACTCCCTTAATCTTTTTTGTTCCCTAAACTCTTCAATACTGCGACGAACTTTCGCTTTTTCGATATCAATTTTTTTTTGTTTTTCTTTCAATTCACTTGCACTGAGAACGTCTTCTTCGCTGACAACGTCACCATCTTCCCAATCATTATCTTCCCATTCCTCTTGGGCTTCATTATCAACATCAAATTTCTGAGAATTTTCACTTCCCATATAAATCTCCAAAATAAATAAATTAATTAATTTTCATAATAATATTGGTCAGTATTGCAATAAAATACTTGACGCTTTCAATTCCTAATAATCGCAGTTAAACCTGTTTTTAGTAAAGTAAAAACACACTATTTTTTAGTTCTTTTTAATCTAAAAATATAATTATTAATTCCATATTAATATATAAATTTAAAATGTATAAAATATCTTCATATTTTGACAAAAAAATGTTGGACTGATAATTTTTTTACTAAGCACATAAAGTTTGTGAATCGAGAGATTTTTATGTTGGGCATAGACCAAGATTATTCTTCTAGCAAACACATTAATAAAGTGATTCTGATTTAAAATTATCCCGGCGGTTTTGTGCGCATAAATTTTTCCTTTGAAGCAACTGATCATAAATTTAATTAAATAAATACTGCCTTTAATACGTTTTCTATTATCTATTTTTTCGTTGATAACACTCCCTGTATAGCGAACTAATTTTTCAATAAGTTTGAGAGGTGATTTTTGCCGACTACGTCAAAAAGAGCCCGTTGATTTACTAGTTTTTTAGGCAACTCAACAATATTATCAATGATGAATTCATTAACAACACGCGTGCATGAACGATCAAAACTAAGTGCCTGCTTGATAAACATTGCCAGGGTAAGAGTGGGAGTAAAAATTCTGTCCTATAATTTGAAGTCGCTTGATTAATGATTGAAAAAATATGTTCAGATTTTAATATATTAAGAAAATCTTGGTCGGGATACAGGGGATATCTTTTAATGCAGTTTTAGAAAATTTGGTGTTAAAATAACTGATCCAGTCAGGATCTATTGTATAGGTTTGTAGTGAATCAATTATACAATTTTTTCTGGCTGCTCTTTCCAAATTTTAAAAAATTCCTACCCAATAATTACCTAAATATTCCTTAATGCAGTGCCATTCGGGTTACGTCTGTCAATTTGCGTTGGCTATGGGTTATCATTCAGAGACTGAAGATTATAACTATGGTTTGCCAAAAGCGCGATTAGCAGCGAACGATGTGCTCACTAAGCTGTAATCTTCAATTTGAATTAAAAAGTTTATATAATAATCATAAAAAAGCACTGAAGGTGAACCGTTCAGTGCTTTTTTATTGCTTAAAATAACAGAGGAATAAGCCTGCTAAAAATCCGCGGCCTCCCTGCTATCCAGCATTATATTATTAATTTTGTCGAGATAAAGCAGCTTGCTGCTCTAAATAAGCAAATGCGGTCAGCATTGCCTGGTTTTGAAATTGTTTTAAGCCTAACTCACGCACATCCGGTTTTACCTGGGCGAAAGATAAACCTTCTTTAATATAATGGCTTGATAAAACGTGCACTTTTACATCCGGCATCAATTGTAATGCACCTTCTATTTTAAAACTCAGGGGATTACCGGCATATTTTCCTTTTAAATCACGCTGCTTTATAACAACATTATCAACCTGATAATCTTTCATTAGTTGTGAAAATTCAAATTGAAACTTTTTAAGGGGATCGGTATTAATCGCATCGGGCAGGCTGAATTTAGCCGCGCGTACTTTAGGGACATCATATAAACCATCTTTTAACTGTAATATGCTGATAATAGCTTCATTACCTGTTAACTCTACACCACAAACTCGCATTATTATTTCCTTCTCTGTTACTGATCTGATTTTTTACGTAGTCTAATACCAAATCCACTCATTTTCTATTCATTTATGCTTCTTAAAATCAATAACATCCTGTTATTCACCACTGAGTGACGAACTGAAACTGTTCAAAATAGGTGATAGAAAAGCAGATAAGTTTTTTATAAAAAAGGCGCAATAAATGCGCCTTATAATTATTCTTTCTTTTTAGAAGTTAAAAACGACTATTTCCATAACCAAGGTAAGGTTTGTTTTTGTTTTTCTTCAAAAGCAGTGATTTTATCTTGGTGCTTTAATGTCCAAGCAATATCGTCAAGACCACCCAATAAAGATTCCTTACGAAACGGATCCACTTCAATATGAATAACAATGCCACCTGGCGTGGTTAACTTTTCAGCTTCAAGATCAACTGTAAATTTAACGCCTTCATTCGCCGCGATCTCAGCCATTAATGCAGCAAGTTCATCTTTGCTTACTCGAATAGGCAGAAGAGCATTTTTAAAACAGTTAGTGTAAAAAATATCAGCAAAGCTAGTGGAGATAACAGTATTAAAACCATAATCAGCGATTGCCCAGGGAGCATGTTCGCGCGAAGAGCCACAACCGAAGTTATCACCGGTCACTAAGATTTTAGCACCTTTAAAAACCGGTTTATTAAGCTCAAATTCAGGGTTAGGAGTGACATTATCGGCCAGAAAACGCCAATCATGAAAAAGGTGAATACCAAAACCCGTACGCTCTACTTTTTTCAAGAACTGCGTTGGAATAATCTGGTCTGTATCAACGTTACTGCGATTCATTAATGCCGCAATACTAGTATGTTTTTTATAAGCTTCCATTATTGTTCCTTTTATGCCCAATCTCGAATATCTACAAAGTGTCCAGCAATAGATGCCGCTGCAGCCATTGCAGGTGAAACAAGGTGAGTAAGTCCATTTTTACCTTGACGACCTTCGAAATTACGGTTTGAAGTAGAAGCACTACGTTGACCGTCTGTTAATTCATCACCATTCATAGCAAGACACATTGAACAGCCTGGTTCACGCCATTCCCAACCGGCATCAAGAAAAATCTTATCTAAACCTTCAGCTTCTGCTTGTTCTTTTACAGGGTAAGAACCAGGGACTGCAATGGCCTGAACACCCGCTGCAATAGTTTTGCCTTTAAGCATCTCGGCAGCAGCACGAAAATCTTCAATACGACCGTTAGTACATGAGCCTAAAAATACAATATCGACATCAACATCGGTCATTTTCTGGCCGGCTTTAATTTTCATATATTCAAGGGCATTTTTACAAGCCTGTGCTTTAATCGGATCAGCAAAATCAGTGGGTGCCGGTACGATTCCATTCACTGAGATCACCTGTTCCGGTGAAGTCCCCCAGGTAACTTGTGGCGCGATATCTTCAGCTTTAAAGTTGATTACTTTATCAAAATCAGCACCCTTATCAGAAGGCAGCGTTTTCCAATAAGCAAGCGCCGCATCCCAATCTTTGCCCTTAGGTGCAAACTCTTTACCTTCAAGGAAATCAAAGGTTTTTTGATCCGGTGCAATAAGACCTGCACGAGCGCCGGCTTCTATAGCCATGTTGCAGAGGGTCATACGACCTTCCATCGTCAGGTTAACAACTGCATCACCAGCAAATTCAATAACATGACCTGTACCGCCAGCGGTACCCGTCTTACCGATAATAGCTAATGCAATGTCTTTAGCCGTTGCATGTTTAGAAAGTTTTCCTTCTACTTTTATAAGCAAGGTTTTTGATTTTTGTTGTTGTAATGTTTGTGTTGCCATTACATGTTCAACTTCAGAAGTACCGATACCAAATGCGAGTGTACCAAATGCACCGTGTGTTGACGTATGGCTATCACCACAACAAACAACCATACCAGGATGCACAAAACCATGCTCTGGGACCACGATATGGATAATACCGTTGTTAGCGCTGCTCATATCGTAAAGGTTTATACCATGTTCTTTACAGTTAACAGCCATCGTTTGAATCTGTTTTGCTGCAACAGGATCAGAAATTTCGGCGCGCCCTTTGGTCGGCACACAATGATCCATTGTGGCTAAAATACTGTGCGTGTTGCGCACACCACGATTTTGCAATTTAAGGCCTTCAAATGCTTGTGGACTAGTCACTTCATGCATTAGGTGTCGGTCAACAAACAGAATTGGAGAGCCTGACTCTGGTTCATAAACCAAATGTGCATCCCAGATTTTTTCATACATTGTTTTAGTCATTATTTTCCTTACCACCCTCTATGCTTTTACTATTAAGCCCTACTATCTATGAGATAAACCATATAACAGTTACTAGCAGATATAAGTTGTTTAGTTACGTTTAGAATAATTTATTCTAAATGATCGATCTCAATATAACAATACAACAATATCAAATACTGCATTCTAATGAAATCTGTATTCAATTTATCGGATAAAAGAGTAGTGAATCAAATACTATTTTAAATCAATTAGTTAACGTAACACCTGAGCAATAATAATACTATATCAATGGTGTTATTGTTGCTTTTGGGAATATTAAAGACTTTTCCTATGCAATTATTAAGAATACATATTCATTTAAAGAAAATGTTGATAACAGCGCGTAAAATGTGAATTTCAATGGCAGATTAGCAATTAAGTACGTAATATAGACCCTTCTTAAATTAATAATATATAGGTTGCACCGATGCAATTTGAAATAATTACGACAACAGCACAATTGCACGATTTTATAGCAACCCTTGATGGCAGCCCAATTTCACTTGATACAGAGTTTGTTCGCACCCGTACTTATTCAGCCAATTTAGGCTTGTTACAAATATCTCAAAATACGCGCATCACGCTAATCGATCCTATTGCGGTTGGCGACCTATCAAGTTTTTGGCAGGCTATTGATAGTAAAAATATAATTTTGCATGCCAGCAGTGAAGATTTGGAAATCATTCGCGATCATAAGGGTGATCTTAATTTCACTCTTTTTGATACTCAGATTGCATGCTCTTTTCTCAATATGGGTGCTTCTCTTGGTTATGCTAAAATGGTTGAAACACTAGAGGCCGTTATCGTTGACAAGGGCGAATCACGAACAGATTGGTGCGCGCGTCCTTTAAGTGAAAAGCAGATAAACTATGCTGGCGTAGATGTTTTATATTTACAACCCTGCTTAGAAAAGCTGCAGCAACAACTTGAAAATAAAAACATGGACCCTTATTTTGAGCAGGAGTGTCAAAGTGTACTTGCTCAAAAAATGCTAAAACCAGATCCCGATAAAGCCTATAAATCGCTTAATAATTTATTTAAATTGGATCGTCAAGGATTGGCTATTATAAAGGCATTAGCAAAATGGCGTTTACAAACCGCGCAGGAACGTAATCTTGCGCTTAATTTTGTCGTAAAAGCTGATCACTTGTGGTTATTAGCCTATTACCAACCCACTTCTTTCGACGATCTGCGGCGTTTAAATTTATTACCCAATGAAATTCGTATTCATGGGCAACAAATCCTAACTATTATGACGCAGGTAATCAGTCAAGATGAAAGTACTTATCCTCCTCTGGTGATACGCTTAGTCGATTTCCCCGGTTACAAAAGTACAATGAAATCAATGCGTGATAAAATTCAAGATTGTGCCGAAAAATATGATTTACCCCTTGAATTAATCGCCTCTAAACGTGTTATTAACGAATATTTAAGCTGGTTATGGAAATTAACCGATCTGCAAAAACAAAATGCCAATAAACCCAAGCTATTAACCGGCTGGAGATTTGAATTAATAGGGCATCAATTTGAACACTAAAATCAAGTTGTAATAACCGGCAATCAGGTTCATTCTCTAGCATTTATATATAGCCAGACTAATCGCTGTAAAAATTAGAACATTATGCAGATAGTGACTATCTGTATGGCTTTAATCAAAAGGAAAACTTAATGAGCACAACGCTATCTTGGAAGGAGACCTTCCGTAGTTATTTAGATAAGCGCTTGTTATGGGTATTTATGCTTGCCTGTTCAAGCGGTTTTCCATGGGTTTTGATTGGCTCTAATATGTCCGGTTGGTTAAAAGATGCTGGGTTAACACGTGCTGCAATAGGTTATTTTGGTTCAGTCTTTACTGTCTACGCCTTCAATTTTCTTTGGGCACCGTTGATCGATCGCGTAAAAATACCCATCCTTTATCCCATTCTGGGGCAACGGCGCAGCTGGATATTCCTTTGCCAGTCATTTATTTTGGTATTGACACTATTGATCGCAGGTACGCATCCTGCAACGAATCTGATGCTGACATCAATGCTGGCATTAGGTATTGCTATCTTTTCTGCCACCCAGGATATTGCCATTGACGCCTACCGAATAGATACCTTTCCAAGACAACAAACCAGTAAATTACCGCAAGCTGCCGCGATGGCGGTAATAGGTTGGTGGACAGGTTATTCCCTGCCAGGCTACTTCGCTTTTATGAATGCTGACGGTATGGGTTGGAATGACGTCTATTACGCAATGGCAATTGTTGTTGCAATATTAATGTTATTTACCCTGCTTGTCGGGGAGCCAGTAACTGAGCGAGAAAAATTGCAGCAGGAAGCCGAGGGTAAATATAACAAGGTGATGAAATCTCACGCTGCCACCTGGTTTAGTGTCACTGTTATTGAGCCTTTTTGGGACTTCTTTAAACGTAATGGTCTTAAAGTGGCACTTACTATTTTATTATTCGTCTTCTTATTTAAGATTGGTGAAGCTTTTCTTGGCCGTATGTCGATTGTCTTTTATAAGGAAATTGGCTTTAGCAATGAGCAAATAGGTCATTATTCGAAGCTCATTGGCTGGGGAGCAACTATCTTCTTTACCCTGTTGGGCAGTGTATTTAACGTGAAATTTGGTATTGTGCGTGGTTTAATGATTGGTGGCACGGCAATGGCTGCAAGTAACTTGATGTTTGCATGGATAGCACATGTGGGTCCTAATGAGCATCTGTTCTTAGCCACCATTCTGGTTGATAACTTTACAACGGCATTTTCAACGGTTGCTTTTGTTTCATTTTTAACCCTGTTGACCGGCACCGCATTTTCTGCCACTCAATATGCTCTATTGGCTTCATTAGGTAATCTGGGACGTACTACGCTCGCATCATTTAGCGGTCAATTGATAGATTTTCTCAATGACTGGTCAACATTTTTTATTATTACCGCCTTAATGGTTATACCGAGCTTGATTATGCTCTATTCATTACGTCACTTCTTTGACCGTGTTTCTGATCAACACAGCAGTAAAAAACGCAAAGAATAAGAACTTGAAGGAAATTAAAAATGCACTCTTATGCGGGTGAGATAGGCGTGATTGAACAGGTTCTTTTAAGAAAGAATCAGTTTCGCTTGGAAGGCCATTATAAAATTTCATGATCTGCAGGGCCTCGCCGTTAAAACCGACGAGAATGCGCCCTGCACCTGTTCAAAGTTTGAGTTTGTAAGAATCTTTAGCCGATCTGCGTCAAGCCACCCATGTATTGCTGTAAAACCTGTGGAATTTCAATACTACCATCTTCAAGTTGATAGTTTTCCAGCACAGCAACTAAAGTACGACCCACGGCTAGCCCTGAACCGTTTAGAGTATGTAATAACTCTGGCTTTTTAGCACCTGTAGGGCGGAAGCGAGCCTGCAAACGGCGCGCCTGAAAATCCCCCACATTTGAACAAGACGAAATTTCACGATATTGGTCTTGTGCAGGCAACCACACTTCCAAGTCATAGGTTTTAGTTGCCCCAAAGCCCATATCACCGGTACACAAAATCACTTTACGGTAAGGTAATTGCAGATTTTTTAAGACCTGCTCCGCATGCCCGGTTAACTCTTCTAATGCTGCAAAACTTTTGTCTGGGTGTACTAACTGCACCATTTCAACTTTATCAAATTGATGCTGGCGAATTAGGCCGCGCGTATCACGACCGTAGGATCCAGCTTCACTTCTGAAACAGGGAGTATGGGCCGTTAATTTAAGCGGTAAATCAGCTTCATCATAGATCATATCCCGGCTCATATTAGTCAGCGGGACTTCAGCCGTTGGAATAAGTGACATAGCAATGCCCTCTTCCGTTGCAGGCTTAGTATTAAAAAGGTCATCCCCAAATTTAGGCAGCTGCCCAGTACCGTATAAACTATCAGCATTGACCAGATAAGGGACATACATCTCAGTATAACCATGATGATCCGTATGAAGATCTAACATATACTGCGCTAGAGCGCGGTGTAATTTAGCGATTTTACCGCGCATCACAATAAAACGCGAGCCACTGATTTTCACTGCTGATTTAAAATCTAAACCGCCTAAGGCTTCGCCCAAATCAACATGATCTTTTACTTCAAAAGCAAACTTCTTCGGCTCACCCCATTTTAATATTTCTACATTTTCACTTTCATCTTTACCAACAGGTGCCGATTCATGCGGCAAATTGGGCATACTGTATGCAAGGCTTTTAATCTGCTCAGCTAACCGTGCAAAATCTTCTTTAGCCCGGTCTAAATCTTCGCCTAATAACCCCATTGCTGTACGCAGCGGGGTTATATCTTCACCCCGTTTTGCAGCCTGGCCAATCTCTTTGGAGCGGCTATTACGCTCGGCTTGTAAGGTTTCAGTGGTAATCTGTAGAATTTTCCTTTTTTCTTCCAGTTGATTTAATAATTCAACATTCAAAGTATACCCACGAGAAGCTAATCGTAATGCAGTTTGTTCTATATCGTTACGTAAAAATTTTGGATCTAACATGCTTCTTCCTAACTTTTAAAGACTAATAATGTGCCAACATATGCGGCGAAAAGGCAGACTACAACATTTAATGCGATATTTAACATCGCTTTAAATAACTCACCTTGCTGCAATAACAGTAAATTATCCATTGAAAACGTTGAAAAGGTGGTCAATGCACCTAAAAATCCAACGCCAATTAACGGCCACCAGGGAGATGCCGGAATGCTTTCTTGTTGAACAAGTTGAAAAATACAACCCATAATCAACGAGCCAATGATATTGACCGAGAGTGTAGCAAATGGAAAACTTTTTCCAAAGAGGCTTATCACACCAATGCCGATTAAATAGCGTAATATAGCTCCAATTGCTCCCCCGCTGGCTACCAAGGCTAGATTTATAACCATACTATTCATAAAAATGACTCATACTTTGTCTCTGTTGCACTATTAACACCCTACAAAAATAATCCAATAATTACGGATAACGTTTATTATTACTTTGCTGGTTTAATTTGTCTAAATAAGTGAGTTTAGTAGAAATTTGCTTTTCAAAACCACGATCCGTTGCTTGATAGAATTTAGTGCCTTGTAATGCTTCCGGCAGATAAACTTCACCGGCCGCAAATGCGCCATCTTCATCATGGGCATAACGATAACCTAAACTATGATCAAGTTCCTTCATTAATTTAGTCGGTGCATTACGAAGATGTAATGGTACTTCATATTCAGGAAAATCTTTCACTGCTTGCTTAGCATTAGCAAAGGCAATATAGACAGCATTACTTTTAGGTGCACTGGCACAGTAGACAATCGCCTGGGCAATTGCCCGCTCACCTTCATAGGGCCCAACGCGCGCAAAACAATCCCAGGCATTGATTGCGATTTGCATCGCCCGCGGATCGGCATTACCAATGTCTTCAGATGCAATTGCTAATAACCTGCGCGCCACATAGAGCGGATCACATCCACCAGCGAGCATACGCGCATACCAATAAAGTGCAGCATCGGGATCTGAACCACGTACCGATTTATGAAAAGCCGATATCAAGTCGTAAAAAAGATCACCCTTTTTATCAAAGCTAACACCTTCACGACCCGCGATCTCTTTTAAGAGATCCAGGTTAATGGATAGACTTTGCTCGGAATCAATGGCCATATCGGCCAATAATTCAAGATAATTAAGCGCTTTTCTGGCATCTCCTTGTACAAGTTGCGCTAATTTCTCTTTCACATCACCCACAAATTTTATATTTTTATCAGCTAATCCATCGACTGAAGAACAAGCCTGATCAATCACAGCAATAATTTCAGCTTCACTGAGTTTTTTTAATAAATAGATTCGCGCTCTGGATAACAGTGCATTATTGAGTTCGAAAGAAGGATTTTCGGTTGTTGCACCGATAAACAAGATGGTGCCATCTTCAATATAGGGTAGAAAAGCATCCTGTTGAGCCTTGTTAAAACGATGTACTTCATCAACAAACAACAAAGTACGAGTACCATTGCTGCGATTTTGTTGAGCAATTTCAATCGCAGCACGTATCTCTTTAATGCCCGAAGTCACCGCCGAAAGACGCTCTACATGTGCATCACAATAGGAAGCAATTAATTCGGCTAAGGTTGTTTTACCCGTACCGGGTGGACCCCATAGGATCATAGAGTGCGCAGCACCGTTTTCCAACGCATTGCGTAACGGTTTACCGGCACCAATAATATGTGACTGGCCAATATAATTTGCAAAAAATTTTGGCCGCATACGCGCCGCTAATGGCTGAAAATCATTATTAAATTCAAAAAGATCTTTCATTAACGTTGGTCATCTATGTCTACATCTGCCGGGATTTTAAAATCAAAAAAGGTTTCTGGCCAGGGTTTAGCTAAGGCTTTATGGTTCAGTTTAAACTCACTGCGTTGTCCAAGTGCTTCAATGACCACAAACTTACTGACCTGACCCGAGTTATTAAATTCAAAGATAAAAGATCTATCCTGAACGGTGTCGGCAATATTATTGACGGTGAATTGGTCATTAATTTTATTTACCTGATAGTCAGCCCATTGCGACTCATTAGCGCCGGAAAGTAATATAAAGGGAGTGCCTTGTATTGCATCACTTAAGTTAAGCAGAGTGACCTGTTCAATAAAGGGACTGTACATCCACATGGTTTGACCATTGGAAACAATTAATTCCTCTTCGGGCATAAGCACTTCCCAGCGAAATTTACCCGGACGCGAAATGGCTAACGTGCCTCGACTGTCATCTAATATTTTTCCTTCCGAACTGCTCACTTGTTGTGAAAATTCAGCATTAATAAAACTAAATTTGGCTAATTTTTCTTTTAATAATTGACTATCTGTCGCAGCCACAACGGTAAAAGGCCACAATGAGCTTAACAACATGGAAATGACAATGACTATTTTTTTCATACTTTAATCCTTAACGGGAGGCGGCGCGAGAACATCGCGATTGCTATTGGCACCTGATGGTGCACTTATCACACCTTGTGCTTGAAGTTGATCCACCAAACGCGCCGAGCGATTGTAACCAATTCTAAATTTACGCTGAATACTTGATATTGAGACTTTACGAGTTTCAGTAATAAATTCAACTACTTCATCAAATAAAGCATCAATCTCGTTAGCACCTTCAGCTTCCTCACCGGGTAACAGCATATCCAAGCCGCTGTCACCATCGATGATCTCCTGTACATAATTGGGCTCACCGCGTTTTTTCCAATCCGCAACAACGCGATGGACTTCATGGTCATCAACAAAAGCACCGTGGACACGCGTCGGTACACCAACCCCAGGCGGCATATATAACATATCACCGTGACCTAACAGGGTTTCAGCGCCCTGCATGCCTAAAATAGTCCTTGAGTCGATTTTACTCGAGACTTGGAATGCAATTCTAGTTGGAATGTTCGCT
>JBLHWW010000111.1:0-11752 GCA_047629075.1 Psychromonas sp.
CGCCTGCTTATGTAGAATAACTACAGGGCCTACGCTTGGTATTGTATTAAATGCGCACAAGTTGCTGCAAAAACGCACACGAAAGGTCAACAGACCCTAGCACTTCTTCCCCCCTTTCAGCTCGATTTGAGTGGTGAACACAGAGTTTATACTTTACCACACAGGAATAGAACAATAGGGTAAGGAAAAAAAGTTACTGAGGTAGTGTGAGCTCTTTTAGTTTATGTAAATCAGCCAAATAAGAAGGTTTAATGGCAGAGAATGCTAATATTTTATTAGTTTTTATATCACCAAACATTTCCGCATAAGGATCTTTACCTATAACCAAAATCGCGACGGTATTTTCGTTCGCGTCACTCAGCTCAGTGATGATATTTTCACTGCCAACAACATTCTCTACATCCATCTGCATAGTGGTCGCTCTCGGAAAATCATCTTCGAGATTATTTTGACTGCCTTGTCAGGTTAGTGCCCCCCCGTCTGTTTCTGAATATTATTCACCGCACTGCCTGGGATTAGAATTTTCTGATCAGCGACTAAAGGTAAAATGTTGCCTGCATTTTTGAGTAATAGCAGAGATTCACTCACCGCTTGCCGCGCTAATGCGCGATGTTCATCTGAACCAAGCAGTTCCTGATGCCCGGCAACCGGACGCTTGGAGGCTTTTGCTTTTTCTTTTGCCCATAAGTTAGCACGGAGTTTAACGCGTAAGATACGCGTTACGGCATCGTCAATACGTGAAGCAGAAATAGTGCCATCATTAACTTGCGCGATAACATTGTGATAAAATACCTGCCAATTACTGCGCGCTGTCACCCACCCAATGCTTAACATTGGAAATAACATTACGATCGCCTGCAAGACTGGCAGCACCACCTTGAATCCCTGCAACCATACGCCCGGCATATTGGTAGATAATTTCAGGATCTTCCGAGTAACCCTCATATACTCGGCCCCAGCGGTAATCACGTGGTGCCGCAACCGTTGGTGCAAATGTCCAATCAAGACCCGTCGCTGCGATTTCTAACGCAGTGGCCTTACCAATTTCATAAATAAGATCCGGATTATTTGCCGCCCCTAAACCAATGTTATGCGGAAAAACGGTCGCCTTGAAAACATTATTGTGACCATGAACCGCATCGGTTGCCCACATAAACGGAATTTTAAACCCACGTCCTTGATAAGCTTCTTGTAACGCTAACCAATATTTATCTGACTCTTTCGCCCAATCTTTTGCTGTAGAGTATTTATTACTATCGGGCCAACCACCACCATTTAATAGTGAACCTAACTTATAGTTTTTGGCTTCTTGCCGTGTCACTTCGCGTAAATCCGGCTGGATCATCTGCCCCACTTTTTCTGCAAGAGTCATTTTTGCCAGTATTTCAACTACTTTAGTTTCAATTTTAGAATCTTTGGCTATCGCACTTTCGGTTACTGGTCATTGTGCAAAATAAGGTACTTTGGCGTTCGTGGCCATCTTTAAAGAATCGGTCTCATTTGCCACGACAAAACTTGATGAAAAAGCAGCCAATCCCATGACTAATAAGATCATTTTTTTTCTAAACATTATAATTACAACTCATTCTGATAAGACTGAAATGAAAAAGGCTATCAAGATACACATGATAGCCTTTAAGAAATCAAACTAGCTCATTTAGCTAACCTTGGATTACCAATTTACTTCAGTTTGCACGCCGACAATAAAATCACCGCCGTCATCGACCGTCCACGCTTCATTAACATAGGTAGCTAAAAGACGGATTTCAGGTGTCACTGTTCCCGTCCCCAGAATAAAGGTAGGCGCAACCGTCACTTTCTGTTGGCGATACGAATCTCCATTCCAATTGTTGTATACCATGCCAACTTCAGTTTGTACGAACATAACGTCATTAACCGGGAAGTAGGTACGCCCCATCGCTGAAGCCCAGTAATCGTATTGACCAAAATTTGCATTATATTGACCTTCACCATTATTGTAGTGATCATTATATTGCGCTTGAATTGACGGAAAGAACCTAATGCCACTGTCGAAATAATAACCACCCCAAATTAATAGACGTGCAGAAGTATCTTTCTCATTTACATAGGTTTGTAGACGTGTTGCATCACCTTTACTACCTAACCATGCATAATCCTCATGCTCACCTTGCATCAATGAACCCGGTGCATAGGCACTATAAGAGTTGATAGTCGACCCGAGCAGATTACCAGAGCCTAAACCAATACCTGCTTGCGTTATAATTGCTGCTTGGCCATTCCCCATTCCAAAGAAATCATCAAGGGTATAGATAAAAGTTAGATCCGCGCCAGTTTCAGCATATTCATTGCCAGCCTCGTCCCAGTTATCCACCATTACTTTACCGGATAGACTGACCTCTAATGAGTTATAAGTGACCGCCGTATTAAAGGTATGCATATAATTGTCTAAATTTTTGTTATTAGCAAAACTAGTATTATTCAGGTCATAATCATCATCGTCACGGTAACTGGCAATATAAGCGACATCAACCAGAAAATCACCAAATTCTAGACCATCAACACCAATCCCCGTACCTTCCATATTCGTGTAAAAGAAGTCGGTCATAAAAATGTAGTTATCTTTACCGTGACCCCTGTTACCACCCCATAGGCTACCTGTTGGCGTGATCCCTGTCATCTCAAGACCATAGCTCAAGGAAGCTTCATCATCAATGCCAGCAGACACACGTATTTCATTGCCATTATCAAATGACCAGATAGATGTAATGTTAACCGATGCATCATTATCATATTCAAGACCAAGACGTCCTAACGTTTCTTTTTGTCCACCACCGTTAATACTTTTATAATCATTTTCAGCGCTGAATAAGACCCCTTCACGCACATAGCCACCAAATTCAAAATCTTGAGTAATTTCTGCATACGCAGCAGTAGACAAAGACATTCCCGATGTGGCCAACAGGCATGCAATGGTTAATTTTGATAGTTTCATTGTAACTCCATAGTTTTATAAATTTTTCGTGCATCTATAAAGAGACGCGAAGTAAGCGCTTTCTTTTATCTTTGAAAAAATGGCTACTTTGATCAAATAACTGTTGCAATACAATTAAAAAACAAGACCAATTTCTAAGGCAAGTATAAATGAAATATTTCTTGTTTAAAGTGAGCAGCGTCACCAAAGTAAGCGCTTTCATGTGACTCGAATCACACTATAGATCATTGTCGTAAACTGAAATTATAAGCACAAAAAACTTTGCTACTCGCTCCTTAAATCAACAACCAATTTCGAATTTGATCGCTTGCCCGTGCCTTAGATACTTCATATAATGAATAGAATATAACTAACGCAACGAAAGTTCTTACTTAGTACATTTGAAATCATTAAATCACCAGGAGAGTCGATTGATCACTATCAAGGAAGTATCGGAACTTGCTCAGGTCTCACAGGCAACGGTATCAAGAGCCATCAATGGCCACCCGACTGTTAAAGAAAGTAATAACATCAAGGTGTTTGCAGCAATTAAAGAACTCGGTTATAAACCTAACTTTTTCGCCCGTGCATTAGCATCAAACCGTTCAAACAGTATCGGCATGCTGGTAGGATCCCTTGATGGTCCTTTCTATGGGCCATTGATGCATAATACTGAAGATATTGTTCACCGTAAAAATATGTATCTGGTTGTTACCAGCGGTCAGGAATCGAAAGAAAAAGAAAAAGATTCAATTCGATTTCTTCAGTCTAAAAAAGTTGACGGTCTGATTATTCATTCTGATATGTTATCTGATGAAGAATTGATCGCAATAGCGAAAGATACATCAGCGGTGATCATTCTAAACCGCTATATTCCGGAATTAGCTAAACAATGTATCCGTATCGATAATGAACTTGGTGGATACCTTGCTACCTTATACTTACTTGAATGTGGTCATAGCAGGATAGCTTGTATTACCGGACAGCTGAGCAAAATTGACAGCCGGGAACGCTTACAAGGATATCGAAAGGCACTCTCTGAGTATGATATAGCGTTTGATGACAACCTGATTGAAGAAGGACGCTTTGATCATGATGGCAACCATGAAAAGATCAGGCGGGTACTGGATCGGGCGCCTGATATTACGGCAATTTTCTGCCAAAACGATAATATTGCCTTAGCAGTTTATGATGTGTGCAGTGAAAGAAACCTAATTATCGGAGAAGATATTTCTATTGTCGGTTTTGATAATGATACTTATAGCCAGCATATCAGGCCTGGACTCACGACCATCAACTTTCCTATTCAGGAGATGGGGACTGAAGCAGCTAACGCTATTTTAGCTTTAATTAATAAAGAATCGTATCAACTTAATAACAAATTGTCGCCAGCATTGATTATCAGGAATTCTGTCAAAATATTAAACTAAATCTCAGGGCTTAAAACGCCCTGATCTACTATAAACAAGAGACCAAATAAAATAAGCCAATACAACTGACACATGATTTCAATTGACGACTTTTTTTTATAATATTGAATAAATTCTAATTTTATCCATTTTAGTTCTATCTGCTTATCCTATCTAAGCTTGTAATTCAGGACTCAAAAATGTGTTTCTGAATCCTGTTTCTGAGTGACTTTTACGCTTTTGTAAAAATAAGCCCCTCAAGCGCCAGACCAGATTTAACGAAATCCAGATCAAGTTTATAGCACCCTTTCTCAAGCTTAACCTGTAGCCCTTCAATAGTGACCAGCTTACCATCAGTGCCGTTAACTGCAAAAGACATGCTGAAGAGTCCATTTAAACGCAGGCTGCACGACGATTGAGCCAAAGAGTTACGCTCATAACGAATAAGGCCGCTGCATTGATAGATACCCGGCTCAGTCACTGCAATTGTGACACTGGTATTGGTTTTACAATTAAGTTTAATTTTCTTTTCAATAGGCTGCGCATTAACAGCTGAAATATCGTTGTTTACCGCAAAGGTTTTAATTGGCTCATAAGCTTTAAGCGGACGTCCCATAACAGGTGCTTCCATAATAAAACGGCAGATATTCATGGCACTGCGTTGCAGCTCACCAACGGTTAAGGTCCCCTTATGTAACGCTGCAAGCGTATCATCTCCCATACAATTACCTTGGGCGCCGTCATTTTCGACCACCATGTAAAGATCATTTTGCGAGCGGATCATAAAAGAGGTATGGATTTTATCTTCTTTGCCCGCTTTAATCGGATCGTTCATTTTAGCCCACCAGTCGGTCATCACAATGCCAGTGAAGCCCCATTCACCACGTAAAAGAGTGCTATTAAGATCGTAATTAGAGGCAGTCCAATGGCCGTTAATAGCGTTATAAGCGGTCATAATGGTTGAAGCCTGCCCCTCTTTAACCGCCATTTCAAAGGGTTTAAGGTGAATTTCGCGTAGCGCACGCTGTGACATAACGCTGTCTACATCAACACGGGCGGTCTCTTGATCATTGGCTGCAAAGTGTTTGATAGTGCCAGATACCCCCGCTTTTTTAAGCCCACGGGTTTGCGCAGCGGCCATGCTTCCAGTCATTAACGGATCTTCAGAGAAGTATTCGAAGTTTCTGCCGTTAAGAGGATGGCGGTGAATATTGATACCTGGACCTAATAAAGTATCAATCTGATTGGCATAAAGCTCTTGCCCTACAAGATAGAATAACTGCTCATTTAACTCACTGTTCCAAGTACAGGCAAGCAGCGTACCGATAGGAACTTGCGTGGCTTTATGGCCGCTGTCCATACGTATTCCCGATGGACCATCGGCTGCTGCAGCCACCGGAATACCCAAATTAAACAAGCTATCAGAAAGACCGCCAAAAGCCGCTGCGCTACCGGGGGTAACCTTCGGGCTGCACATGCCTTCCCCTCTAACAATAGTCGCCAGTTGTTCATGACTCATTTGCGCCACAAAATCTGTCAGGGAAGCGCGCCCCTGTTGTACGTCAATCAACCGGATCCCTCGATCATTGGTGATCGCAAAAGATGTCGGTAGGTTTGCTTGAATCCGCTCAGCCAGCGAAATGCTCCGTTGAGGAACAGACTCGTAAGTTTCCCGATAAAGACCATTTTCCCCTAACACACCTGGTTTTAGTCGTTCAAAATCTATAACCGGTGCCAGTGCTTCGGTCAGCTCTTCTGTCACTAAGAGCTGTTCTAGTTGCAATGTTGCACTGATCCGCTGTGCGTGACGAACACTGGCGCCGACATAAAACTGGTAACAGCCAGGTTCGACAACGTAGCAGTTGCGATGTCCTGTAACACCACTGTCATCATAGGAAGCGAGGGTTTTAAGTGCGATGCAGACGCGTAGAATTTCGTCTTCACCCGGCTTAAGTAGCTTGGATTTGGCAAAGCCTGCTAATACACGTGCGGGTTGACCAAGCTTTCCTTGCGGCGCCTGAGCATAAATTTGGATAACCTCTTTACTGCTGTATTTCTCTCCAATGTTTTCTACTTTAATATCAAAGTGCAGGACTTGCTCAATCCCAGCGCCCTGCACTTCATGTGCAACCAGCTTGCGGCTAAACTGCGTGTATGAAAGACCTGCCCCAAATTCGTACTGAACAGCTTTTGGGTTAAAGGTCTCAAAATAGCGGTATCCAACATAAATATCTTCAGCGTAAAGATTATAATCTTTGCGCCCAAAATTAGCGGAGGATGGATAATCAGAAAGTTGATAAGCGATAGTATCGCTCAGACGGCCGCTGGGTGAGATATCACCGCAAAGAACATCAGCTAAGGCGTGACCACCTTCCATACCGGCAGCCCAACTATAGAGCACGGCTTGAATCGATTGCTTATTTTTGATCGACTCCAGCCAGGACATATCCATAATATTGGTCACATTAAGGACAATAATAACCTTATCAAAATGGGTGTTAATTTTTTCGATCATTAACACTTCAATATCAGTCAGCTGATAACTGCCCGCTGCATCTGCGTTATCCTGATCTTCACCTGCAGTACGGCCGATAAAAAAGACTGCTTTATTCGAGCTTGTGGCAGCTTGTTTAATTATATCATCAGCGAGTGGCATCTCTTGTTGGAACCACGGCTCCGCAGCCCACCCGCCACCACCATCGTCAAAAGGATGCTGTGCAATCCAATCTTCATAAATGGTCACCAGCTCTTCATTAATTTTTATCGCAGGGTTGGCACGAAGTCCTTGTAATGCGTTGACCGCATAGGGTACATTAACAGCGCCACCCGAGCCGGTACCACTGCGATAAGTGTCTATTTGGCAGCGACCAAAAAGCGAAATCGTTTCCCCTTTTCTCAGAGGCAGGATCGCATTTTTGTTCTCCAGCAATACAATGCCTTCGCCAGCAGCTTGACGACTGACGGGGACAAGATTTTTCTGAGCAATCTTGATTCTTTCTATTTGCATGGTTAAGTCTCCAATTCGTAAAAGGTTTTATTGAGCAAAAATTCAAGGTCTAAAAGTCACTTAATTATTTCTGTTGCTATCATTACCCAAGCTATTCTTCTCTGCTCATTCTGCAGGCGCGCTTTGCTGTTGATCGTTACATTTTGAATAGTGACCCTAGGGTCTGTTGACCTTTCGTGTGCGTTTTTGCAGCAAATTGTGCGCATTTCATACAATACCGAGCGTAGGCCCTGTAGTTATTCTACATAAGCAGGCGATAACGTAGTCGATCGCATCCACAAATGCTGCCCTGCGGGTTCATCTAAAAGCGTCCTGCGCTGCGTTATCCGTCGTTTACATAGAATAAATATGTGAACGAGGCATGCCTTGCTCAGAACACTTTTAGGTTGAACGAAATTCGTACTCCAAAGGTCAACAGACCCTAGTATTTAGAAAATATTTTAGCGGTTATAGAGCACTTTTGTGGTTAATTATTGCCTAATATTAATACTATACTGTCAAAAATAACTTATCTTTTGATTCCTTAAGGAAGCTATTCTTTTAAATAGACGTAAAAGTATTAAAAATGCTAACTGGAATAAGGGGGAAGTTTGCCCAATTACAAAATATTTTTGAATCTCCCGCCTATTGAGACTAACATATTCCAATATCTGTAAAAATCTCTCATTAATCGTGAGATAAAGAAACAAAAAGATCTAACAACAGCATTAACACGTATACCAAGTATAAGAATAATTTAAGTTACTGAGGTTTATCATGCTAACGATTTTTTACGACGGAAACTGCCCACTGTGTTCAATGGAAATGAAAGAATTACGCCGCTATGACCAGCACAACAACATTCAGCTGGAAGACATTCACCAACGCGATTTTGAACAAAAATTTCCTGATATCGACAAGCGCAAGGCCACTAACATACTGCATGGAAAATTGAATGGCGTCACTCTACTTGGACTAGATGTGACTTGTCATGCATGGCGACTAGTGGGTAAAAAACCATGGATTGCCGTGCTGCGCTTTCCCATTATCAAACCCTTTGCCGATTGGGCTTACCTGTTATTTGCAAAACACCGAACACGTATTTCAAGCCTATTAATGGGTAAAAAAAGCTGTGAAAATGGCCAGTGTAGTATAAAAACCACAGATAGTGCGCAGGAGAAAAATAATGACCGACGTTAAGCGTTGTGCCCTAGTTATCGGCGCAAGCAGTACAATTGCACAAGCACTGATTGATCACCTGCTGTTAGATGATCAACTTGTGGTTTATGCGATTAGCCGCGGTTTTCCCGCGGATTTTAGCGATCGTATGCTTAATCAAAAAAGATTACAGCTGATTGAATGTGATTATAGCCCGGCGCAGTTAAGCGCAATTATTGAGAAAATAAAAACGACCTCACTTCCCTGCGTGAAGGTTTTTATCTGCAATGGCATTTTACATAACCGTACATTTTTACCGGAGAAAAGAATAGAACAATTTTCTGCCGATATATTTCAACAGGTTATGCATGTTAATGCCGTCATTCCCGGTCTGTGGCTGCAACAGTTAATTACCTTACTGAAGCACCCGTTGCCATGCGTTGTGGTTGTATTCAGTGCCCGGGTAGGCAGTATTAGTGATAATCGTGCCGGTGGCTGGTACAGTTATAGGGCATCCAAAGCGGCACTGAATATGTTGGTAAAAACAGCCGCTATTGAATATGCCAGACGTGCCAAAAACGTCAGGTTGATAGTCTTTCATCCCGGTACCACTGACACTAAATTATCCCAACCTTTCCAGTCCAATGTCGCGCCGGAAAAATTATTTAAGCCTGAATTTGTAGCGACTCAGCTTTTATCTTTAATTAAACCACTTGAATCAGAAAATTACGTTTCCGACCATCAAGCCGCTTTTATTGACTGGCAAGGAAAAGAAATACAGTGGTAATAACAGCTGAATCATAAAATTAATTTTTACCCAGTAAACATCTACTGTTTACATAGGCATAACTAGCTGTAATAAACGGTGTGGGGCTGACGTGCGATGAACTTTTTAAATATGAAATATGTACTAATTTTGGTGATCATAATGACAAACACAAACCACAGCCTAGCCGAAGAGATTAACTTTGACAGTAAACAATTCAGTAATCGATGGCAAATAGTGAATGATTCAGTGATGGGTGGAATCTCAAGGAGCAAAATATCAATCGAAAAAAATATTGTTTCCTTTAGCGGCCAGCTTTCTTTCGAAAACAACGGTGGTTTTGCTTCCGCGCGATACGATCTTAATAAACCAATAGCTGCAAAAGACAAGGTATCTATTACTTTCAAAGGGGATGATCGTCGTTACCAGTTACGTTTAAGAACCAATACAGAGGCACGCGCGATTGCCTACAAGGTTGATTTTTATGCGCCTGCGAACAACTGGAACAGCTTGATTTTTAAGAAAAGCGATTTTATCCCGACCTACCGAGGGACAACCGTTCACGATGCGCCGCCATTAAGTTTAGCGGATGTTAAACAAATTAGTATTCTGATTGCAGACAAAAAATTAGCCGCTTTCCGGTTAAGTATTAGTCAGATTGGTTTTTTATAAAGGCGCCAGGTTAATATTTACTGCAGCTATTAAATGAAAGAAGCCTGTGCGAACAAGCTTCTTTTTATCAGTTTTATAAACTTATTTTTTATAAAGACAGAACCATTATTTCTCTGTGATTAAGTGGATTAACTCATTATCAGATAAATACGCCTGGTCGACTTGCTCAAGCTTGTTATAACGGATCATAGCACGCAGTCCATCAATATATTCCTGTCCTCGTTCGGAATATTTGTCCAGAGTACCAGCCAATTTAATGCCGGTAACCGCCTTATCATCGGCGCGCAGTTCATTGCGTAAAGCCCGTAATTTCTGATATGAGCTGTTGCTGTTAATATTAAGCATATAACCTTCAACCGAAGCCAGCGGACTATCAAAGCGCGCAACGCCATAGTCACCCAGCTCTTTTCGATGAGCCCGAGGTTTCATGCCGTTACCGGTAAAATCCCACTGACCAAAGAAAGCATTGCCTTCCTGCGCAAAACGCGAGGTTGCCCAACCACTCTCTTCAGCCGCTTGTGCCAGTGCTAACGACGGGGGCAAAATATCAACACGGACCAGTAATGCTGAACGCATTTTTTTATCTAACTCATCGGTCTTATCTTTAATAATACGGTATTTAAGGGCAATATTTTTAAGTTTTTCCGCATCTAAGGCGCTGCTTTTAACTATTTCCCGTTCACGTAAAATGTTTTCATTGGACACTAATGCCAGAGGGGTCATCAGGCGGAAAAATATCATTTTTTTGGTTTCTACGGGCAGTTTTTTTGATCCCTCAGCCCAGTGCTTACCGACCCCTTCAAAGGTAATACGCGGTACTTCGCGATTGCCTTTATTCCAGTATTCATTGTTGTACTGGTATTTATCAAATAAAGCATGCAAATCATCAAGCGACCTAATAGTCACTTCAATGGGGTTTGCCATCAGTTTTTCACTTTCGCTGGTACTGCTGTTCAGTACGTAGGAATAGGCGCCTATTAATAAGCAGCTGATCAGTGTCAAAGCAATATAACGAGCAGAAAAAAGTTTTGTCATGGGCAGAGTTCCTCAGAGTAAAATAGCGGTAAATATATTAATGCGCTTAAACAACGTTGCTGTTTATTTAAGGTGCTAAGGTGTCTTTTGTTATGATAAAGAGGAGTATTTTAACAGATTTTAACGATAGAGATGCAGTTTTTACTTTTACGGCATGTTCCGTTGCTTTTTTATAAAAACCATGCAATCTTTTAATCATCAAAGAGTTAAGTTCTTATATAAATAAAGAAGCTACTAAAATGGGATTTAGATCTACTATTCCAAATAAGCAAAAAAAGAACCAAGAAAAAACGCCCAATCAAGCGTTAATTGAATTCTGAGTAACTGATATTTTTAAAGTTTGGCTTTGTTTTTTTGCGTACGACCGATTCTATAAGAATCAATAACTGCAACTATCCAAATAATCAGCAGTATGCTACTCATTAGATCGGGACTGAGTAAACCTTCGCTTGAGGGTTGTTGTGATACTAATTCACTGATCGTAGTGATATCGGCGGCAACTTCTCCACTTTGAATTTTATCAACGATCAACATTGCATTTTCGAGTGCTTTAGCAACCAACAGATAAGTGATGGTCAAGGCCGTTGTAGCCAATATAGCCGCAGAAATATAGCGCTTTAATAACAGATGCCCCACACCGGGAAAAATAAAAGCAGATAATAGTACTGCTTTGATTGGCTTGTTCATTAACAGCCCTTTTATTTCTATAAAAACAGGCTCTAAGGGTAGCATATAACCAAGGACGGGCCGTTTATTTTAGCTCCGTTCTCAGC
>JBLHWW010000112.1:0-11677 GCA_047629075.1 Psychromonas sp.
TTAAAATCATCCCTAACCGCGTTCTGATTTTTGAAGTGAGAACAACTATCTCCTGCAACTCAGGCCTTGTTAGTGTTAATTTTTCCTGCGCAATACTTGATCACTTCATTAATTCTTTTGGTATTACCTGTCTGCAGTCCTGGTTCCGAACGTATATGCATAGTTTACCGATTGGAGCCCCGCCTTCAAGCCTTTAAGCGTAAAAATAACAAGCTGAGCCTAAAGGCCCAGTTCCGAAAACGTACCGGCACTCAGGCATTGAAGAACTCTAGCATTCCAGCATTTTACCCGCCGAGCCTAAAGGGCCGATTCCGAAAGTAATATCCTAATATTTCCTCTGTGCTCTCGGTGACCTCGGAGGTGACTTTTATAAAATAAAAAAAAGGCCTGACATTAAAAATATCAGGCCTTTTCATTAATGCCAATCTAGCGTTATAGCTTAGTGCTAATGGTTTTTCACTTTATGTTGAAGCGTTTCATCAAATACCTGACGTGGCTGATGCTTGCTGGCGATAAAGGAGTAGATAACCGGTAAAATAAGCAGCGTAAATAAAGTACCAATTGATAATCCCGCCACAATAACAATGCCGATACCGAAACGACTGACCGCTCCTGCACCCGTTGCAAAGAGTAAAGGTATTAATCCCGCTACCATCGAAGCTGTGGTCATTAATATTGGACGCAGACGCACCGTCGCGGCTTTTTTAACTGCCTCAATACGATTTAAGCCGTGATGTAACTGCTCTTCTTTGGCCACTTCGGCAATCAAAATCCCATGTTTGGTAATTAAACCGACCAGCGTTATTAAACCGACTTGGGTATAAATATTCATGGTTGCCGCTCCCCAGGCAAGCGCTATCAATGCACCGCTGATAGCAAGGGGGACGGTCAGTAGAATAACCAGAGGATCACGTATACTTTCAAATTGGCTGGCAAGCACCAGGAAGATAATCAATATTGCCAGAACAAAGGTCATGTATAAGGCGTCGCCTTCGGTCACAAATTGACGTGCTTCGCCCAGATAATCATGACTATAACCCTGTGGTAATTTAGTCTCTGCGATGCCTTCAAAGAAATCAATGGCATCACCCATAGCAACCCCTGGGGCTAATACTGCGCCAACGGTGGCACTATTGAGCTGATTAAAGTGCGCTAAAGAACGCGGCTCAGCGGTCACATCAATAGTAATCAGGCTGCTAAGCGGGATCATATCCCCATTTTTTGCCCGCACATAAAAGTTACCCAGTTTTTGCGGAGATAAACGATATTGCCGTTCTACCTGTGCAATCACTTCGTAACTGCGGCCATCAAGATCAATGCGGTTTAAATAACCATCACTTAATAATGTGCCTAAGGTAAAGCCAATATCCTGCATGGTGACACCATAAGAACCCGCTTTATCGCGATCAATTTGAATGTTCATGGTCGCTGAATCAAAGGCTAAATCTAAGCTTGAATAAACAAAGTTAGGGCTTGCCTGTGTGGCTGCCAGTACATCGCTGGCAATAGTGATTAAGCTTTCAAATTGATTGCCCGTGGTGATCACAAACTGTACCGGTAATCCACCCGATGAACCGGGTAATTCTGGCATCTGAAAGGCGGTTGTTGAAACCGCCGCTACGCTGTTAAACATTGGCGTTAAAGAGGCAGAAAGTTGTTTCGGACTTTTATCTCTTTGACTCCAGGGTTTCATGATCGCAATACCGAATGCCTGATTGGAATTAGGAATACCTGACATCGCTAAACTGCTGGTCACTTCGGGCTGCTTGGCTAATTCACCGGTGATAACGCGCATGCTGTTTTCGATATAATCAAGGTTTGCATTGGCAGGCGCTTTTGCCATCACCATTAATGCGCCTTTATCTTCTTTAGGTGCAAGTTCAGAAGGGATAGAATTAAACAAAAAGGGTAAAGAGATAAGCACTAATAAAGCATACAGGATAACCGCAGGACGACGGGTCATTAATTTATCCAATAAACGTGCATAACCCCGAGTGATAGCCGATAAAACTGACTCTACCGTACGTTCAAAACGGTTCGGCTGGTGATTACTTTTCAGCAACTTGCTGCACATCATAGGTGACAAGGTGAGAGCCACAATACCCGATACAAATACAGCGCCCGCAAGGGTCAACGCAAATTCGGTGAATAATGAACCGGTGATTCCCCCCATTAAGGCGATCGGGGCATATACCGCTGCCAGCGTAATAGTCATGGAGATAACCGGCACTGCAATCTCACGTGTGCCGATAATGGCCGCACGAAACGGCTCTTCTCCCGCTTTGATATGACGGTCAATATTTTCCACCACCACAATAGCATCATCAACGACCAGGCCTATCGCTAAGACCATGGCGAGCAGGGTCATTAAGTTAAGGGTAAAGCCAAACAACTGCATCACGACCACTACACCAATTAAGGACAGCGGAATAGTAATAATAGGAACGATCACTGCGCGCCATGAACCTAAAAACAGAATCATCACCAGTAATACGATTAAACCCGCTTCAACAATGGTTTTAATCACTTCAGAGATAGACTCTTCAATGGCGATAGTTGAATCGTATAACACTTTCATGTTGATTGAACTGGGGTTGTTTTTCTCCAGATCCGGCAGCATCTCTCGGACCCCGGCGGTAATATCAAGCGGGTTAGCCGTTGGCGCTGCATCGATTGCGACTACAACCGCGTCATCACCATTGGCCATAGCACGGTAGACATCGTGACTTTTTTCTAAAGAGACGCGGGCAATATCCTGCAGGCGGATGACTTTACCCTTCTCACGCGTGGCAATCACTAAATTTTCCAGTTCAGCACCGGTTTCTACCTGGGTTTCCACATTACTGTTAAGCAGAGTGTAATAACTGTTAGTTTGTCCTGCTGCCGATTGAATATTATTAGCCTGGAGTATCTGTACAACGTCCGCCGCGGTTAGACCAAAACCTGCCATGCGTTCGGGATCCAACCAGATGCGTAGAGCAAATTTTGTTCCGCCATAAAGGTTAACTTTTGCGACCCCGTTGATACTAAATAACTGTGGTTTAATAATACGTTCAAGGTAATCTGTGATTTCACTGGAGTTAAGCTGCTCACTGGAAAAGGAAATATAAATAACCGAGGTGCTTGAACCGGTGCTCATATCAATGCTTGGATCTTCCGCTTCACTGGGTAACTGTGAGCGCACACCATTGACTTTGGCCAGAATATCAGCCACTGCACCACTGGGGTCGGTATTTAATTTCATAAACACTGAAATCTTTGAATTACCCATATAACTTTGTGAGGTAATAAAATCAATATTGTCGGCTTGTGCAATCGCCTGCTCAATAGGTTGAGTAATAAACCCCTGAATCAGGTCGGCATTTGCGCCATAATAACTGGTTGAAACCGAGACCACCGTATTGGTCATACTCGGGTATTCCCGTACCTGCATCTTATTTAAGGCTTGCAGACCCAACAAAACAAGTAACAAGCTGATCGAAATCGCCAGTACCGGACGGCGAATAAAAATATCAGTAAATTTCATTATCGTCCCCTATAGTGCCGGAATTTTAGCAGGTATATTTAAAATGTCTGATTCTATGATAGTCACACGTGCCGCATTACTTAATCGTACCTGGCCACTTGTTACTACTAGATCACCCTTTTTAATACCATCGAGTATACGTATTGAACCATCTTTACTTTTACCCAGTTTGACAATGCGTTGGTCTGCCTGCAAAAAGCTTTTACCCGATTTATCCTGCTGCTCTGTTATCAGATAAACGGTTTTACCGTAAAGGGTATAATTAATAGCGGTTTCCGGAATAACAATTTGTTTTGCCACGGTAGGTAAAATAATATTGGCCTTGGCAAACATACCCGAGCGTAATTGTTGCGCCGTATTGGGGATCTCTGCCTGCACTTGAATCAGGCCACTTTGATAGTTTACCGCAGGTTCGATAGCAGAAATAGTGCCCGTAAAAGCAATTTCCGGCTCAGCATCGACAAAAATATCCATGGACTGACCAATATAAATTTTATTGAGATCATTTTGCGGCACAGTAAAACGGAGGCGCATTTTACTGACATCTTCCAAACGCACTAGATCGGTACCGGCACTTAAATAATCACCGATAAATACATTACGCAGGCCGGTAATACCATCAAAGGGGGCACGAATAATACGGCGGCTAATGGTTGCCTGATAACTTTCTATTTGTCCCTGTAGGGCTAATAGGTCAGCTTCTGCATCATCGACCTGTCCCTGGGAAACCGATCCTTTGGAAAATAACGAGTTGACCCGC
This sequence comes from Psychromonas sp., assembly GCA_047629075.1. GTDB lineage: Bacteria > Pseudomonadota > Gammaproteobacteria > Enterobacterales > Psychromonadaceae > Psychromonas. The sequence goes on from JBLHWW010000112.1 coordinate 4,287, forward strand.
GTATAATTACGCTGAACGGCTGATAGGCGCCCTTGAGCTGCTCTTAAATTAGCCTCTTCAACTGCCGAATCAAGGTATACAAGGGGGTCATTCGCTTGCAGTTTCTGACCAGACTCAAATTCTATCTTAACCACTTTACCTGTCACTTCATTGGCAATATTAACCCCTTGAATTGGTTCAATAAAACCAATGGCACGTAGATGTGGAGTCCAATCTTCTAATGTAACTGTAGTGCTGGTGACCGGAAATTCCGGAATCGGGCGGTTAGCCATAAATTCTTTAATTTTCATGGCCTTAAACATATTAAAGCCAATCACGGAGCCAAAAACAAGCAGGGCTAAAATGATGGCTGATGCGATCCATTTTTTCATGTTGATACCTTTAAAAATAATTAAGTAGTGGGTTTTAAAATTGCCTGCCAGGAGGCGTCTATTATTTGCGTAATAAGTTGTTCGTCAGGTTGATCAATACTGTGATTAATCACTTTTTTTGCCAGATTGATAGAGGTCTCAAAGCTTAATGCAAGTAAGGCCAGCACAGGGAAGTCATGGAATATATGCTCACGAATGCCATGTTCGTAAATATTAAACAGCGGAGCAAAGTGAGCATCGTTACAAGATAGCATCTCTTCGCCTTTTACACAGGGTCTAAGCAATAACATCGACACGGCAATAATACGATTTGGGTTGGTTAGCACCGACTGGTAGGTATTACGCCAGCATAAAGCATATTTTTCTTTTTGGCTGAGTCCGTCATGCAGCCCTTTGAAGCTAACAGCGGCGATCTCTACTTTAACATGCTGATGCAGCTGATTAATCATATCCTTTTTATTTTCAAAATAACGATAGATAGTACCCGCGGCAACGCCGGCAGAATCGGCCAGTGCTTTCATCGACAGTCCGTAAAAACCGCGTTCTGCCAGTAAAACTTCGGCAGCGGCTAAGATTTTTTTGCGTTTATCGCTCATAATACACCAATAATGAATGAACGTTCATTATCGTTTATTTGTGATATTAAGCAATATTTAAATTACATTAAATTCTGATATAGCTCAGCGTGTTGTGGCTTTGTCTATACACAGGTGCTGATTAAGACGATCGATGACTATATTGTTGATTGGTATTCAACTCAAACTGACGTAAAATCAGCAGCCGTTTACTCCAGTTATTTTGTAGGTAGGAAAAACCATGAAGCTTAATCCCGGACAAGATGCCGCCGTTAAAATGATTTCAGGCCCGTGCCTTGTTTTAGCGGGCGCGGGTAGCGGTAAAACGCGTGTAATCACCAATAAAATTGCTCACCTGATCCAAAATTGTGATTATTTAGCCAAAAATATCGCTGCGGTTACTTTTACCAATAAAGCCGCCCGCGAGATGAAAGAGCGGGTCAGTCAAACGCTGGGCCGCAAAGAAGCACGCGGTTTAATCGTCTCGACCTTTCACTCATTAGGTTTAGATATTATCAAACGTGAAGTAAAAACCCTGGGCATGAAAGCCGGTTTTACCCTGTTTGATGGTCAGGATAGTCTGGCATTATTAAAAGAGCTCACTGAAAAGCAGCTACAAGAAGATAAGGATCTGCTTAAAGCCTTAATGTCGCAAATTTCCAATTGGAAAAATGGTTTAATCTTACCCCCGCAGGCGATAAAACAGGCTAAAGGTGAACGGGAGGTCATATTCGCCCATTGTTATGACCTTTATCAGCGCCAGTTAAAAGCCTATAACGCTTTAGATTTTGACGATCTGATCGTTTTACCCACGCTGTTGTTAACCCACAAAGAAGAGGTTCGTTTACGCTGGCAGAAACGAATTCGCTATCTGCTGGTGGATGAATATCAGGATACTAACACCAGCCAGTATGAATTAATTAAAGCCTTAGTGGGAGAGCGTGCCCGCTTTACTGTAGTGGGTGATGATGACCAGTCTATCTATTCATGGCGGGGTGCTCGTCCAGAAAATTTACTGCTGTTACAACAAGATTTTCCACAGTTAAAAGTGGTTAAACTGGAGCAGAATTATCGTTCTAGTCAGCGGGTATTAAAATCAGCCAATGTCTTAATAGCCAACAACCCACATGAATTTGAAAAACGTTTATTCAGTGAATTAGGCTATGGTGATCCCCTAAAAGTCCTTTTCGCGAATAATGAACAACATGAGGCCGAGCGAGTGGTGATGGAGCTTTCCGGACATAAGTTTATGAATGGTACTTCCTTTAAAGATTATGCGGTGCTCTATCGGGGCAATCATCAAAGCCGTTTATTGGAAAAGGTAATGATGGCCAACCGCATTCCCTATCGTATTAGCGGAGGAACTTCTTTTTTTGCGCGCAGTGAAGTGAAAGACATTATGGCTTACCTTAAATTATTGGTGAATCACGAAGACGATAATGCTTTTTTGCGTATTGTGAATACACCGCGCCGCGGTATCGGCCCAACCTCACTTGAAAAATTGGGTAGTTACGCCAATATGCGCCACAGTCGTTTATTTACCTGCAGTTTTGAAATGGGTTTAGAGCAAACCTTAAGCGGCAAAGGGTTACAGTCACTGCAGGCTTTCACGCGCTGGTTGGTCGAGCTTAATGACCGCCTTAAACGTGATCCAGCGATTGATGTTGTCCGTGATTTAATTCGTGATATCGGTTATGAGGACTGGTTATATGAAAGCAGCCCCAGCCCTAAAGCCGCTGAGATGGGCATGAAAAATGTGTCGACCTTATTTAAATGGGTCACCGAGATGCTCAAAGGGGATGATCTAGATGACGAAATGACGCTGGAGCAGGTTGTAGCCCGTTTAACACTACGCGATATGCTGTCGCGTAATGAAGCCGAGGAGGAGTTGGATCAGGTGCAGTTAATGACCCTGCATGCATCTAAAGGGCTGGAGTTTCCCTATGTTTATATGATTGGCATGGAAGAGGGGATTTTGCCGCATCAAATCAGTATTGAGGAAGAAAATGTCGAAGAAGAAAGACGTCTGACTTATGTGGGGATCACTCGGGCACAAAAAGAGTTAACTTTCACTTTGGCTAAAGAGCGTACTCAATATGGGGAAACCATTAAACCCACACCAAGCCGTTTTTTATTTGAATTACCGCAGGATGATTTAGATTGGGAAAGTGGGCCATCGAAAAAAACCAAAGAGCAGAAAAAGAAGGTAAATGAAATTGGAATGGCGAGCTTAAGAGCGTTACTTGATTAAGATCCGTCTTTTTCGCGAAGAGTAAAAGCGACCATTTAAATGTGGCGGTTAGATATTTTGGAGCCGCGCCTTCAGGCGGGGACATGTTTTGTAAAAACATCCTGCTGACAATGCCCAATATGCTACTTTCAAAGCAACAAGCCGAGCTTAAAGGCTGCGTTCCGAAAGTAATGTCCTAATCTTTCCTCTGTGCTCTCTGTGCTCTCTGTGACCTTGGTGGTGACTTTTATCAAAAATTTACCACCGAGGCTTCGCACACTGAGAAAAAAATAACTGTGCCCAACCAAGCCTAAAAGCACAGTTCCAAGAATACATAGACACTTTACTTTTTGGAATCCCACCTTCAAGCCTTTAGTCGCTGCTCTGGTCATATGCACACTTTGCTTTTTGGCATCCTGCCTTCAGGCCCAGTTCCGGTAGTGTGCTGAGCTTGTCTTTTGGAGCCACGGCTTTCAGCAAAAAAGTCTATAAATAGGTTTTAGCTATTGTATCTATAATTACAAACGATTTTACCTATGCATGGTTCTTCTTCATAATCACTTCATCAAAACAAGGACGGGCAAAACAAACTTTGCTAACTTGTTTAAAAATTCTTCAAACTATGTAATATTAATAAACAAATATAAAAACAGGAGCTACACATGTTAGATAATATCGAAGGTCAAAAAATACCGAACGTTACTTTCCCAATCCGCCAGGGCGATCAATGGGTAAATGTTTCTACTGACGAACTATTTGCTGGTAAAACAGTGGTTGTATTTGCTTTACCAGGTGCGTTTACGCCAACCTGTTCATCAGCGCACCTACCGCGCTATAACGAATTAGCTGGCGTATTTAAAAAGAATGGCGTTGATGAAGTTGTATGTTTCAGCGTTAATGATACTTTTGTAATGAATGCCTGGCTTGCGGATCAGGAAGCTGAAAATATCACAGTTGTACCAGACGGTAACGGTACATTTGCTGAAGGCATGGGCATGCTGGTAGATAAAAGCGACCTGGGTTTTGGTAAACGTAGCTGGCGTTACAGTATGATCGTCAAAGACGGCGTGATTGAAAAAATGTTTATCGAACCTAATCAGCCTGGCGACCCTTTTGAAGTGTCCGATGCAGATACTATGCTTAATTACATTAACCCTAATGCAAAAGCACCTGCTGCGGTAACCTTATTTACTAAACCAGGTTGTCCTTTCTGTGCAACAGCGAAAGCGGCATTAAAAGATAACGATATCGCTTTTGAAGAAATTGTTTTAGGTAAAGATGCAACCAGTGTCAGCCTAAGAGCGGTAAGTGGAAAATCAACTTTCCCGCAGTTATTCGTTGATGGTAAGCACATTGGTGATAGCGAAGCAGTGATTGCTTACGTTAAAGGTTAACACCTCTTTAAAGAGCTGTTCTTAAGCTCAGATAAGAAGCGCACTTTCACTGAAAGCTGCGCTTTTTTTTAACCCTGAATTTCACTAAAATGCTTAATAACATTAAGTATGGAGTCTTTATGAAACAGTTAAAAGTAGAAGTTGCAGTGATTGGTGGCGGTACAGCCGGACTTGCGGCATACCGTGCGGCCAAAGAAAAAACCGATTCAGTCATATTAATCGAAGGTGCGCAATTTGGTACCACCTGTGCGCGTGTTGGTTGTATGCCCAGCAAATTGTTAATTGCCGCGGCAGAAGCGGCGCATAATGCTGAGCATACCGCCCCCTTTGGTGTTTTTATTGACGGCAAAGTACGTGTTGACGGCAAAAAAGTAATGCAGCGCATTCGCGATGAGCGGGATCGTTTTGTGGGTTTTGTACTTGAAGCTGTTGATAGCCTGCCTGCACCGGATAAATTAATAGGCAAGGCTCAATTTATCAGCAAAACAGAGCTGCAAATTGACGATCATACTATCGTAACTGCCGATCGAATCGTTATCGCAACGGGCTCCCGACCAACTTATCCCGGCGTCTGGAATGAACTTGGCGACAAGTTAATTATTAATGATGATCTGTTTAACTGGACTGATTTACCAAAATCAATCGCGGTTTTTGGTCCTGGCGTCATTGGTCTGGAGCTTGGCCAATCATTACATCGCCTCGGTGTTAAAGTCTTAATGTTTGGCATGGGCGGGCAGGTCGGTCCGTTTACTGATCCGCAAGTCATGGCTTATGCCCAAAAAACATTTTCCGATGAATTCTATTTAGATGCAGACGCCAATGTGAAAAATATGGTACGTAAAGGTGATGATGTTGAAATTACCTATGTAGATAAACAGGGTATTGAGCAGGTTACCGAAGTTGAATATGTATTAGCGGCAACGGGGCGTCGTGCCAATGTAGATAACCTCGGTCTTGAAAATATTGAGATTGAAAAAGATGGACGCGGTGTACCTGTTGCCGATTCCTTTACTATGCAGACTTCTGTGCCTTCTATCTTTATTGCAGGGGACGCCAGCAACCAACTCCCGCTGCTTCACGAAGCGGCAGATCAAGGGAAAATAGCGGGCAGTAATGCCGCTGTTTTCCCCAATATCCGGGTGGGGTTACGCCGCTCATCAATTGCTGCCGTATTTACCGAACCTCAGCTGGCAATGGTTGGCTTAACCCATCAACAGGTGACTGAGAAATACACTGGCTGCAACTGTTTTGAAACCGGCAGTGTCTCTTTTGAAAGTCAGGGGCGTAGTCGTGTGATGCTTAAAAACCAAGGTTTATTAAATATTTATGGTGCGCATGGTACCGGGCGTTTTTTAGGTGCTGAAATGATTGGCCCGCAAGCTGAACATTTGGCCCACCTTTTAGCCTGGGCACATCAGAACAGAATGACTATTTCGCAGATGCTGGATATGCCGTTTTATCATCCGGTAATCGAAGAGGGAGTGCGTACGGCACTGCGTGATTTGAACGCTAAACTGAGACTTGGATCGGAAATGGTCAACGAATGTATGGAATGCGGACCCGGCTGTTAATTAATGAAGCTCTGGTCACATTGTTTACTTAAATATTGTTGCTTAACTGCTAGTATTTCACCCGTTAAATATTTTTAAAAAATTTAATAGGTTGTTATTTATCAGGATTTATGGGGTGCAACAATTCAAAAAAAGTAAAGCAACTAAAGTTAATGTCATAAAAATCAAAAATAATAGTCTAGTGTTATTGGTTACTTAACCCATAAATAGGACTTTTTATGAAAAACAAACTAATTTACCGTTTATTAACTATTTGTTCACTGCTTGTTATTCCCTTTAGTCAGCAAGTATTAGCTGTTGATAAAGTTGATCAAAGCGTGCAAATGACATCCCAAGTTGTTGAAAAAATAGATGTCAACCAAGCAACGGGCCAACAACTTGCTGTTATTAAAGGCATAGGTGAAAAAAAAGCACAGGCCATTATCGACTACAGAGAAACGAACGGTGATTTTGCTGATCTAAACGAGCTAGTGGAAGTAAAGGGGATTGGTGAAGCTACACTGGAAAAAATCCAACCTTTTCTCACCCTCTGATGGCCAATAAAAATAGGGAGTCTTTTATTTGTGCTTCCTATTTTTCTTACTTTATATTAGCCAGATAAATCCCCTTGCTAATATTTTCGCAACTGAGCCTTGAGGATTGGCGATTTTTATCTCTCTAAATCAGAGTATTTACAGTTAATTATTAGAGGGAAAACAACTCGCGATACACCGTCATTTACCTCACACAGATATTGCTACATATTATTAATTTATTACTTTCCGTACTTTCGATAGTACATATTCTTTTCCGAAAAAATTATTTACTCAAAAAACAGACAATAGTAAAAAGCAGTTAACAGCAGATTTGCATCTTGATGAATCACAACAGGGGGCTTATTTGAATAATAAAGTATTAAACTATCTGAATGATTTTACAATTAATAAAAATCAAGAGTGATATCAGCTTATCGCATTTTGTATTATGCCAAATCATGTTCATCTATTAATAAAACCCCTTATACCGTTAGCAACTATGATGAATATATTTAAAGGTACTAGGGTCTGTTGACCTTTCGTGTGCGTTTTTGCAGCAACTTGTGCGCATTTCATACAATACCGAGCGTAGGCCCTGTAGTTATTCTACGTAAGCAGGCGATAACGTAGTCGATTGCATGCACAAATGCTGCCCTGCGGGTTCATCTAAAAGCGTCCTGCGCTGCGTTATCCGTCGTTTACATAGAATAACTATGTGAACGAGACATGCCTTGC
>JBLHWW010000113.1:0-11635 GCA_047629075.1 Psychromonas sp.
TAGGGAGTTATTAATGGTGGATTATCTTTAATATTTTTCTATAACAAGGTTATTTTCTCGTAAAATATCCTTGTATTTCAAAGAGAAAGTATATTTATGAGCGTGATCCAACTCACCATTCAACTACAAAAAATAAAATATTTCTAATAGGGAGAGCTTAATCACAAATATTATAATTAAATACCCGCCAGATGCATTTGTATTCATTGCGTGATCAATGTAAATGTATTAATGCGCGTTTGTAATCATAATAGGCTCTTTTTCGAACATGAAGACGCAAAGCTTACAATGTTTTAAGCGCGGTAATGAAGAATAGGGGAGCAATAAAATGCCCACAAAACCAGTACATCATAGGACACATGAGGCGATGATAGTACAGTCCTGGCAACGCTGCCGAGAGTCAGGACTGACCCACAATTCAAAGCCAAATATTGAACGCCTAAGTGTTGGCTCGCTGTCTTCATTACTTGATGAGCATCATCGCCTTCTGACAACAACTCACAATGAAGTACTGCCCTATTATGAAAACTTACTGTTTAACAGTAAGAGTCAGGTAATGCTGGCTGACCACCAGGGTTATGTGCTTGAAAATTGGGGGGATCAGCGCTTTAAGCGGGATAATCAAGAGATATTTACTCCCGGCAGCGATTGGCAGGAATCCACATTAGGCACAAATGCAATAGGCACTGCGCTGAAAACTGGCAATATAGTGCAGATTGAGCGGGATGAGCATTTTTTAATTTCCAACCGTTTTATGACTGGCTCAGCGGCTCCTATTTTTGGTATAAACCGTGAAATGCTTGGGGTAATCGATATATCAACTGATACATACCTGCCTGAATCACATACTCTGGGGCTGGTCAAAATAATGTCGCAAGCAGTAGAAAATCAACTGATTACCTCCCACTTTAAGAGCGAATATTTTATACTGCGCTTTAATACCAGCATCGAAAATATTGATAGTCAGTGGTCAGGATTAATAGTATTTGATGAAAATGGTTTAGTTATTTCAGCGAATCACCGAGCAGAAATCATGCTTGGCTGTGATTTAAAGCTCGTGAATATATCACATCTGTTTATGATAAATGTCAGTCAGTTAGTCAATCAACCCGAAGGTTTTCAGGTTCCATTAGTGACCACTCAACAATGCAGAGTACATGGGATAGTGCATAAGCCCGTACAAGCAAAACCCCGAGCATTAGATTTTAGAACCGAGATTAAGCCTGAAAAATCAGCCCGGCATGTATCGGATCAACACAAGTTTCTATTGGATGAGCTTAACCTTGGTGATCCCGTTATCGAGAAAGCAGTCGCCCAAAGCAAGCGAATTATTGACAAAGATATTCCTATTTTAATCTCCGGGGAAACGGGAGTGGGCAAAGAAGTATTTGTTAAAGCGATGCATTATTCAAGCCTGCGCAGCAAACAGAATTTGATTACGGTAAACTGTGCCGCTATTCCACAGGAGTTAGTTGAATCAGAACTTTTTGGTTATGAGAAAGGCGCATTTACCGGCTCAAGTAGTAAAGGTTATATCGGCCTAATCCGCAAAGCCGATAAAGGGACATTATTTTTAGATGAAATTGGAGATATGCCACTCAATGTTCAAGCGCGTTTATTACGGGTACTGCAGGAGCGTAGGGTTAATCCTCTGGGCAGTACCGAGTCCTATCCAGTCGATTTCAAACTTGTTTCTGCCACCAACTGCAATCTTAAAGAGTCGGTCGCAGCAGGCACCTTCCGTCAGGATTTATATTACCGGGTAAGCGGTTTAAATATAGAATTACCCGCACTCCGCCATCGTCATGACCGTCATAAACTGATTCAGTTTCTGCTTAACTATTACGCAGAAAACAAACAGTCTGCGGGGATCACAGAGCGCGCCATGGAAAGCTTTTACCGGCATCCCTGGCCGGGTAATATTCGTCAATTGGTCAGTGTGATTAAAATTGCGCAAGCAATGTCAGATAATGAAGCGATTGACTTTGAGCATCTTCCCGATGATTTTTTTATTGATATGGAAGCAGATCAAAGTAATGATAAGCCTTTAATTAACATACCGGAAAATAAATCACCGACAGGCAATACGGATCTGAACACAGCCAATATAGTAACGTTATATAAGTCGCTTAATTGTAATATATCAAAAACCGCAGCGCAGTTATCCGTGAGCAGAAATACCGTCTATAAGCGCCTGCGTGAGAGTGGTTTTAAGTAAAATCATCATGACCTTAGGCTTTCAGCAAGTTACTTTTCTCTAACTTAGCCCCTTATTTAGACACTACCACTATCCTTTAATCAATCGGCGAAAGACAACTTCCACACTGGGATTATAAATTTGTCAGGGCAGTGAGTAAGACCAATTGCAGTTTTTTTCCTACAATGACTTCTAAGGGCTGCGGATTACCGGGATAGTTTGGAAGAACAGACCGGTAAAGCTGAAGGTTTAGTCATTCGAAACCTAATCGAAGCGCTCATTATATCGAGTGTTCGCCTATAAAAATGTATTTTAATATCCTATTTGTTGCAATTCGAAACTAATAACCATCATATCGCTCAGCAACCTTGTTATTTCATTGCTATTCATTACCGTCACGGTAAAATTATTTCATTAAACTTATTTCATTAAAGTGAGGGAATTAAGTGCACAGAATCAGGAGCAATGTTTCGTGAAGCAAACTACCAGACATCAGAAAATTATCGATCTTGTCTATAAAAATGGATATGTCAGTACCGAAGACTTTGTTGAGCGCTTTAAAGTAAGCCCTCAGACTATTCGCCGTGATTTAAATGAACTGGCCGATGCAAATAAAATACGCCGCCATCATGGTGGTGCGACGACCCCGCTGAGCTCTATCAATACTGCTTATAATACCCGCAAAGCCATGCAGCTAAATGAAAAAGACAGCATTGCAGAAGCCTTGGTAAAATACATTCCTAACGGTGCAACACTGTTTATTGATATAGGTACAACACCAGAGTCCATTGCGCGAGAATTAGCAAAAACGCACAAAAATTTACAGATTGTGACCAATAACATCAATGTGGCCTTTATATTGATGGGTAATGAGGATTTTAAAGTTATCCTGGCCGGGGGTGAAGTGCGTAATAAAGACGGCGGTATCGTCGGTGAAGCGACGCTGGATTTCATTAAACAGTTCCGCTTGGACTTTGGTATTTTGGGTATCAGCGGGATTGATTATGATGGTTCATTATTAGATTTTGATTATCATGAGGTGCGGGTTAAAAAAGCTATTATAGAAAATAGCCGCAGTGTCTATTTAGCGGTTGACCATACAAAATTTGGTCGTAATGCGATGGTTAACCTTGGTAATATAGCTGAAATAGACATGCTGATTACCGACAAACAACCGCCGAAAGAAATTACTGCATTATTAAAAGAACACAAGATCCCATTTGAAGTGGTTCCAGATGAGCGTTAAAAAAATAAGCACTTATCATTTTGATAAGTGCTTATTATTAATAAGCAACCTGAATCACTTTTTTTGTGTCTTTAAAAAGTTAACCACACGATCCGGAAAATCACTAAAGACCCCGTCTACGCCGGCTTTATTATAGAAAATATCTAAGAAACCTTCAAAATCCTGAGCATACTCCGGAATTTGTCCTTCATCTATCCTGAAGGTATAAGGGTGAACCTGCATGCCGGCCTGATGTGCATCCTTAACAAGAGAGGTGAATATTAACTTCCCTTTTTCTGATTCTGGCGCAACGACCATAGGATACCAGGGACCTACACCATCCGCATATTCTGCTATTTTTTTCATCGCACCAGGCTTAAACATCCAGTCATAGTCATAAGCAACAGGTTTACCATCGACATACGTCATGGTTTCACCCCAACTTGTTTCGGCCATTAACTGCACTAACTTGATGTCCATAGACAATTTTGGAAGCAGCTCATATTTAACACGTTTTAACTCTTCTGGATCAAAAGACTGAAAGTAGACTAAATCAGTTTTCCTGGTATAACCGTATTTTTTAAGCACCTTTAATACTGCCACACTAATGTCTTTACCTTCTTGTCGATGAAACCAGGGCGCTTTAATTTCAGGATAGATACCGATATTCTTACCCGTGCTTATATTTAAGCCCTGAATCATTTCGATCTCGTCTTCTAAAGTATGTACCTTAAAATCAGATTTCCAAATTGGAAAACGCTGTGCATAAACCGCCGTTTGCTCTCCATCCTTAATATTAAATGCTTCAGTCATTTTAAGACCTTTGATTTCTGCCAAAGTAAAATCGATAGCGTAATATCTGCCGTCTTTACGTTTACGATCAGGGTACATATCTGCGACATTAGTAACACGATCCAGATAATGATCATGCAGTACCACTAAGAAATCATCTCTGGTCATCACCACATCTTGTTCAATGTAGTCAGCGTCCATGGCATAAGCCATCGATTTAGCTTCCATACTATGCTCTGGAAGATAACCGCTGGCACCGCGATGGGCGACAACTATTTTTTCAGCGTGAGCAAAACTTGCTGCTGATGAAATCATCAGTAAGCTCAAGAGCATTTTTTTCTGATTTAATAACTGTTTTAACATAATTTCATTATTCCTTATGATTAAATATATAAGTCTGCTCAGACACTGCAGCCTAATTTTTTATAAGCCATTCTAACTAGGCACTATAAAATTTTATTAATTGAGGCGGGTAAAAAACATTGAATCCGGATCTGACTATTAATAGTAAGATCCGGATTCTGATTAAATAAGAAAAACCTTTCGCAGCTTATACAGCGGCAGGAACCAGTTCTTCAGCTTCCCTATCAAGTTTGCGCTGTGCGTGTACCTTATTTTCACCGAACATCGCCAGTGTAAAGAACACAATAGATAACCCGCAGGAAATAGTTAACATTAAGAAACCACCATCCCAGCCGAAGTGATCAACGGTATAGCCTAAAAGAGCATTCGCTGCTACAGCGACGCCAAGGTAACCGAACAGACCCGCCGCTGTACCGACCGCTTTTTTCGGTGCAAGCTCAAGTGCATACAAACCAATTAACATAACCGGACCATAGATTAAGAATCCGATAGCCACTAAAGCAAACATATCAACCATAGTGTTACCAGCAGGGTTAAACCAGTAAACGAAAACAGCAATAGTTACCAATACCATAAATAAGATACCGGCAGGTGCCCGTCGCCTTTTGAATAATTTATCCGACATCCAGCCGCATAATAATGTGCCGCGAATGCCTGCCCACTCGTATAAGAAGTAAGCCCATGATGATTTATCAACCGAGAACTCTTTTACTTCACTTAAATAAACCAGTGCCCAGTCGAGTACGCCGTAACGGATTATATAAACAAATGCATTAGCGATTGCGATATACCATAAAAGTTTATTCTTCAAAATATACTTAAAGAAGATCTCTTTAGCACTTAATTCCGTCTCAAATGACTTAGTATAATTTTCAGGATAATCGTCTTTATATTCTTCAATGGCTGGTAAACCACAAGATTGCGGCGTATCGCGCATGGTCAGGAAGACAAAAACAGCAATAAATAAAGCAAACATTGCCGGCACATAAAATGCGGCACGCCAGTCATCATTAAAGGCCCATAAACCTAATAAAAATAGCGGTCCAATCAAGCCTCCACCGACGTTATGCGCCACATTCCAAACCGAAACAAGACCGCCGCGCTCTTTATGAGACCACCAATGAACCATCGTTCGTCCGCAAGCAGGCCAGCCCATTCCCTGAAACCAACCGTTCAAGAATAAAAGGATAAACATCGCTGTGATACTGCCCGTCGCCCAAGGCATAAACCCAAAACAAAGCATAACCAAAGCCGACATCACTAGACCGGCTGCCAAGAAATAACGCGGATTAGAACGGTCCGATACACTCCCCATTAAAAACTTCGATAAACCATAAGCAATGGAAACGGCTGCCAGCGCCACACCAAGATCACCACGGCTGTAGCCATATTCTTCAATCAAAAACGGCATTGCTAAAGTGAAGTTTTTACGAACCAAATAATAACCCGCGTAACCGATAAAAATACTTAAAAATAGTTACCAGCGCAGGCTTTTGTATATTGGATCAATCTGCCCTTCAGGCAGACGCTCAATATGTGCGACGGGTTTAAATAAACCGAACATAAACGCTTCCTCAATGTAATTAGCGAGTGTATTTTGAGCAATCGAACCAAAAAAAACAATAAAAAAAGCGTTTCCGCTCACGATAGTTTAGTTATCAAAAATTTACCAAACAATTACCACAGACATGAACAGATAAATCCATGAAGTCGATCACAAACGAATATCCAATGAAAAACAGGATCTTTTTAAACCTAGCCACTTAAAATAAACATTTAATTATTATTAACAATAAGATACATGGAAAAATAAATTTTAATCTAGTTATTAAAAAATTCAAAAAGCCAAAAAACATCACTCAACACAGCTTAAATATAAAAATAAAATCTCGAAAGAACACCAAAGGTTCGTTCTCGAGAATAAAAAGGCTTTACATTATAAATGATCTAAACTTGCTTTATATTCCCGATAATGTTCGTTCGAGCCCCATTAAATAAAGAAGAAGATCTTAATATGCATAACGACAAGCAAAAACAGGAAAACCCACAAATTTTAGATCTGCTTGTTGTTGGTGGCGGCATCAATGGCGCAAGTATTGCCTCAGATGCTGCCGGCGGAGGGTTGACTGTTGGATTATATGACGGCAGCTGATTTTGCTTCAGCAACTTCATCTGCAAATTCCCAGCTGGTTCATGACCGTTTACGTTATTTAGAACATGATCAGTTTCGTTTGGTCTCTGAAGCACTGCCAGAACGGGAAGCCATACTAAAAAAACGCCCCATATTGTTAAACCAATGCGCTTCCGTTTACCGCATTGCCCCTTTTTACGTCCGGCCTGGATGATTCGTATTGGCCTGTTTTTATATGATCACCTGGGTAAGCGGACAATCTTAGACTCAAGCCGGCAGGTTAACCTGGCTGAATCAGGTCTGATGACAAAAAAGATCACTAAAGGTTTCGAATATTCAGACTGCTGGGTTGATGACGCGAGGATGGTTATTCTTAATGCAATGTCGGCCGAGTCAAACTGCGTCGGGCTGAAAAAGCGCAGCGGGTCGATGGTTTATGGCTAGTGACCATAATTAATGAAAAGACCAACACCCGTTTTCAGCGTAAAACATGTTCGATCATTAAGGCGGCCGATCCATGAGCTAAACAGTTTTTCGATGACGGCCTGACAGATACTTCGTTTAGTAAAGGGCTTACATATAGTCTTACCACGCAGTCATAACGAAGAGCAGGCTTATATCCAGCAGAACCAGAATAATCGAGCCACACTCGAATCAAAGTTAATCTTCTTAAGAGATTGGATCAAAAGTGAATATTTTCCATGACTATCACCGACAAAAAATCTCGCCCAGTACTATTGCAGGAATAATAACAATGAACGGCTAAATTAACGTTATGCAACATTTACTCTCTCCTTGCATTCTGCACGCAATGACCTCTTTATTTTAGTGCAAACGGCAACAAATAAATCCAATGAGAAAGACAGCGGGATAAGAATAGTGAAAATTAAGGTGTTCAGTAAGGATAGGACGGGAGAAGATAAGTTGAATAAATACATTCACATTAAATGAGCGCATCAACACAAAAAACAATTTTATCTAATCAACACAGAAATATTAGTGCTTATGTTAATATCAGTCATTATTCCAAATCAAATTTAATTATCGCGAGCATCTTTATGCAAGAATCTCTATTACGACGCGCTACCGATATCTGCAAAAAAAAACGCATCAGATTCACGCCAATTCGCCAAAAAGTGTTTCTACTGATGGCTGAACAAAAAGGGGCGGTGAGCGCCTATGATTTGCTGGAACGATTAAAACAGCATGAAGCAAATGCTAAACCGCCAACTATCTATCGCGCTTTGGAGTTTCTGTTAGAGAACCATTTTATTCATCGCATTGAATCTTTAAATGCTTATCTGATGTGTGCTCATTTTGGCTGTGAACACCCGATGCAGTTATTAATTTGTGATAGTTGCAAAAAAGTAATTGAATTAAGTGATCCTGTTATTGATGATGCTTTTGCTCAGCAGGCTACACAATCTGGTTTTCAAATCACCAATAAGGTCTTAGAAGTTCACGGATTTTGTGCTCAATGCCAGCGCGCTTCAGCAATTGAAGTATAATAAGAGGGACAATAATAACCGGGTTTAGCGGCACACTTTATTCAAAGCAAAAAAAACCCCGTTACAAGAAATTGTAACGGGGAAAACTAAGGAAGTAACTATGAATTTAACTAATTCACTAAATTAGTCAACGGCACTTCGATTAAGTTCATCGGATTTCAAAAAAACTTCAAAAATATTAGTTAATGCGCCTCGTCCCAATTATCACCCACACCCGCATCGGCAATCAGTGGCACATCTAAATCAGCGGCTTTCGCCATAATGGCTTGAATTTCTTTGGTGTAAGACTCAACTAACTCTTCTTTAATACTAAAGACTAATTCATCGTGTACCTGCATTAACATCTGTACGCTGCCCGGACTCTTTTGTGCAATCCAATCCGCTATGTCAATCATCGCTTTTTTAATGATATCGGCAGCAGTCCCCTGCATCGGCGCATTGATCGCAGCACGCTCGGCTGCTTTTTTAAGCATTCCATTGCGCGATTTAATATTAGGCAGTTGCAGGCGGCGGCCTAAAATCGTTTCAACATAAGATTTTTCATTAGCTAAGCTGCGCGTATCTTCCATATAAGTAAGCACCCCAGGATAGCGATTGAAGTACTTATCCATGTATAACTGTGCTTCATGACGACCAATATTGAGCTGTTTAGCCAAGCCAAATGCACTCATGCCATAAATAAGACCAAAGTTAATCGCTTTAGCGCTGCGTCTTTGCTCCGTAGTGACCTCATCTAAAGGCACCGAAAATACTTCTGAAGCCGTTGCTTTATGAATATCTTTGCCCGCTGAAAAGGCGTCTAGCAGCCCTTTGTCCTGTGAAAGATGAGCCATAATGCGTAATTCAATTTGGCTGTAATCGGCTGCCACAATTTTATAACCAGGTTGGGCTTTAAAAGCTTGACGGATACGGCGTCCTTCGGCGCTGCGAATAGGGATATTTTGCAGGTTTGGATCGGTTGAAGATAAGCGCCCGGTGACGGTGACGGCTTGCTGGTATGAGGTATGCAAACGTCCAGTTTTTTCATTAACCATTTTTGGCAGTTTATCGGTATAGGTCGATTTTAATTTACTTAAACCACGATGCTCAATAATTAATTTGGGCAAAGGATAAGTTAAGGCCAATTCTTGTAAGACCTCTTCGGCTGTTGATGGCGCGCCTTTGGGTGTTTTCTTTAAAACCGGTAACGCCAGCTCATCATAAAGAATGGTCTGCAGCTGTTTTGGTGAACTCAAATTAAAGGGTTTACCTGCCTCTTCATAGGCTAAGGCTTCAAGCTCCAATAAGCGTTTACCTATTTCAGCACTCTGCTTAGTCAATAAATCACTATCAATCTCAACACCACCACGTTCGACGTTGGAAAGAACGGTTAATAAAGGTAATTCAATATTATTAAAAACAGATAACAACTTAGGCTCAGCTGACAATTGTTCAAATAACTGTAAATGTAAACGCAGGGTGAGATCTGCATCTTCCGCTGCATAGGGCGCAGCTTCTATAATACTGATTTGATTAAAGGGAAGCTGCTTTTTACCTTTCCCTGCGATTTCTTCAAATGAAATACATTGATGACCAAGATATTTCAGCGCCAGCGTATCCAGATCATGTCGCCCGGTGCTATCAAGGACATAGGATTCAAGCATAGTATCAAACTTGATACCTTTTAATTCTATACCGTGATTGAGCAATACACTGCGATCATATTTTAAATTTTGGCCGACTTTTTTAAATTTGTCACTTTCTAACAAGGGTCTTAGTTTTTCTAAGGTAGTCGTTAAATCTAATTGCTTTGGCGCATCAATATAATCATGATCCAGCGGTAAATATGCCGCTTCGATAATAGGCTGATCGTCACTATCGGCATTGCTTTGAACAGCAAAAGAGAGACCTACTATTCTGGCCTGCATGTAATCCAGGCTGGTTGTTTCTGTATCAAAGGAAAATAACTCCGCGGCTTCCAATTTGGCAATCCACTGGGTTAATTGCCCCTGCGTATAAATCGTTTTGTAACCACTACGATCAATGTTGGAGGTTGCCGTGTTAGGAGTGGCAGTGCTAGTCGAGCTAGTAGCAGGGCTGGAAACTGCACCTTGATGATTAACCATACTGCCATTGTCTAACAGGGCAGATAACCAGCGCCTAAACTCCAATTTACCGAAAAGTTTAATCAATGCATCGGTATCTTGCGCTTTAGGCTTAAAGTCATCATAACTTTCAAATAATTCAACATCGGTTTTAATGGTGGCAAGTTGGTAAGAAAGCCGTGCCATCGCTTCATTATCACTCATTTTTTTAGCCATTGTTTTACTACCACGGAATCCCAGAGCAGCCAATTTTTCAAGGTTTTGGTAAATATCATCCATCGAGCCCAGCCCCTGTAACATAGCCAGAGCCGTTTTTTCGCCGACACCCGGTACACCGGGAATATTATCGACCTTGTCTCCCATTAAGCCAAGGTAATCAATAATCAACTCGGGTGGAATACCAAATTTTTCATTCACGCCTTGTACATCAAGCACAGTATTGGTCATGGTATTGATTAATAGCGTATTCGCATCAACAAGTTGTGCCATATCTTTGTCACCGGTGCTGATTAAGGTAGTGATCCCTCGTGCACTTGCTTGACGGGAAAGCGTACCAATAACATCATCGGCTTCAACACCCGGGATAGTTAAAATAGGCAGGCCCATCGCCTTAATAACTTCATGTAAGGGATCAATTTGAATGCGTAAATCATCGGGCATACTGGGACGGTTAGATTTGTACTCAGTGTACATATCATCTCGGAAAGTTTTTCCCTTCGCATCAAAAACCACCACAACATGGCTGGGATTAAATTGTTTTAATAAACTTTGCAGCATGTTAATCACGCCATAAACAGCCCCGGTCGCTTCTCCTGCAGAGTTGGTTAAATGTGGAGGTGAAAAGAAAGCGCGATAGAGATATGAAGAACCATCAACAAGGATAAAAGGATTTTCCGGAATAGTTGCCATCGGATTGTTACCAAAATAAAAGAAAAATTAGTTTTGATTATACCGATCCGTTGAAAACTTGGAAGTGCCGGTATCGGTTACGCGCTAAGTAATCGTAAATACATGTGGGAATGGTTCAACCGATGAGCTGTTAATTTATTGACAAATTTATCAATAAATTTTTATTGTTAATAAGTTTGCGCATAATTATTCTCCACTAAGCATTTTTTGCTAAGCGAAGACTTAAATATCTACCGGTAAATGTAAGTGCTTGTTCACTTTTCCTGCAGAAATGGTTGTGGATAACTCTGTGAGTTGTTTTACACTAAATTTAAACTGTCACAACAGGAAAATTAAAAATATTTATTTTCAATATGTTACACGTTGAGTATGACAAAAACAGGCACATAAGGAATTTTTCGATATGTGCATAACAGAAATGTTTTT
>JBLHWW010000114.1:0-11545 GCA_047629075.1 Psychromonas sp.
TCCATGATCTTCTTCCTTATTTCGTTAATTTTTTAACGCATTGATGGTCATAACTTTTAATCAAAACCGACGTATCCATAGGCCCTAAATTTTGAGTTTGGAGCTCAGCATAAGCGTTATCTACTTGTTTTGTTAAAGGCAGTTCGAGATTGTGTCTCTTCGCTTCATCCAAGCAGATAGCCAGATCCTTTCTCATCCAATTAACTGCAAAACCAAAATCAAACTTACGCTCAGACATAGTGACAGCGCGATTTTCCATCTGCCATGAACCTGCTGCGCCGTGTTTAAGTAGATCGACAACTTGTTCAATATCAAGCCCCGACTTTTCTGCAAGTATGATGGCTTCGCTTAAGCCTTTTAATACGCCAGCGATACAAATTTGATTCACCATTTTGCAGCGTTGGCCTTGGCCATTAGGGCCTAATAAGGTTGCTTGCTTTGCGTAACTATCTATCGGTGTCACTATACGATTAAAAACGTCTTTTTCACCTCCGCACATAACAGTGAGCGCGCCATTGACAGCCCCGGCTTGGCCACCAGAAACTGGTGCATCAATAAAATGGATTTGTTGCTGCTGACATTTTTTTGCCAGCTCTATGGATAATTCGGCCGAAGTTGTAGTGTGGTCAACAAGAATTGCATTTTTTTTCATTCCTGCCAGTGCGCCTTCTGCTCCGTAAACAACACTTCTAACGTCATCATCGTTACCAACGCAAACAAAGACGATATCACAGCCTTCAGCTGCTTCTGCGGGCGTTGATGCTAATGAACCTTGGTATTCTTCACACCATTGCAGTGCTTTTTTTAATGAGCGATTATAGACAATAGTGTTTAATCCAGCGCGCTGCAGATGCCCAGCCATTGGGTATCCCATTACGCCTAATCCGATAAATGCTACTTTTTGTGCTTCCATTTTTTTTCTCCTAATCTTGGCCAATATGCTGATTTTTATTATTAATAGGGATAATTCTTTCAAGTGAATGCATGCCAAATAAACGAACAAGCCAACGATCAGTTCCATCATCTCGTGGAGTGCATCCTTCTCTGCTGTGAATCACTCTTTGATTTTTTATAATTAATAAATCGCCGGGTTGGTGAATAACAGTGTTGTTCAATGTCATATTTTTAATTTGAGCTTCCCACATAATAAGAGCTGTGGCGGCTTCTTTGGTTAATGGTGTTGTATTTTCTTTGTCGTAACGACAATAGGCTATCCCGTCTTCTGAAAAGTTAATTAAGGGCAATACCGTGCGTACCGATTGTGCAAATGAATCAGGGCGAGAAATTTCAAAATGAGGTTTTGTTAATTGGTTGATAACTCTTCTACTCAGTTAATTGAGAATATTATCTACCAGTATAAAATTTGATTTAACGTGTAGATCGGAACGCAATGTCATTAGTGATAAAAACTCCGGACAAGCACTTTTGTCAGTGACCTTTTCACTGCTAAGGGGAAGATTAGGGTTATCAACATGATGACCGAAGCTATGTTTTGAACCGTGTGAAGATTTATCATTTCTTGCGCTAATTGATGGGATCACGTGCCGAAAGAGTAAAGCATCATTTTCACTTTGATATGAAACAGGTTCAATATTAGCTAATTGATATAGGCCAATGTTGATAGCACTAACTATCGGTAGTTTACTTGACGGAACATAACCATTATAGGGTGTTCTAGACAGGTTTTGATCTATAGGCAACCCCCTTATAATTAAGGCCTGCTGATTTTTATCATGACTAAATCCTGAGATCCTTTTACTTAAATCTTCAGGTAAACAGTGTCTTAGTGTATTTCCAAACCAATCTTTAGAGGATAAGCAAGCATTATCGTCACTCAATTTTAAGTGAGAGAAAGCGCTGAATAATTTTCTGGCTGAATCGTAAGGGATATGTATCTCTATTATTTTTAGGATTTCATTATTATTATCTGGCTTTAATTTGAGCAATTTTTGGATGTCCTTATACGTATTATTGATTGTTTTGTGACTATAAAACAACTCAATGACATATGTCAATATTATTAGGTTAAAGTATTTCAATTAGATGTGACAGATAATAAACTAGGTCATAGTCTTTTGATCAATAATCTAATCTTGGTGAACCCGTGAGTGAAAATAAATTTAAGCAGATAGCAGATACGATAGAAGCTCGTATTCTGGATGGCATTTATCCTCCTAATTTTAAGCTGCCACCTCATCGTGAGTTGGCTAACGAGCTATCTACAACGCCGGTAACCGTTGCCAAAGCATACAAATTGCTTGTTGATAAAAAACGTGTGGTATCTTTTGTCGGACGGGGAACATTTGTGTGCGGTGAATCTCGCCTAAATCAAGTGATTAGCTCAGTGGAAGATACGAGCTCTTTTAACTTTTCTATCCTACAGCCTTGTTTAAGTTTTAATGTTCAGCCTTTAAAAGAAGCATTCGAAACAGCCGCATCTCATTTTACTAGTGATCTGATTGGCTATACTGAAAATTCAGGTCATGAAGCACATCGTTTAGCGGGTGTTAATTGGGCTAAAAAGTATGGCTTAACAGGCGGGAATTCAAGCAACACATTGCTGACTAATGGCGCTCAACATGCACTTTCACTTTTAATTGAAGTACTGAGTAAACCCGGTGATACTATTGCCGTAGAAGCATTAACCTATCCCGGTATTATTGCTATTGCGAGTTTATTAGGCCGGCAAATCGTGAGTGTTGATCTTGATGAACAAGGAATGTGCCCGGTTAGTTTGGCAAAGGTATTAAAGACGCATAAACCTAAACTGGTTATTGTTATTCCAAGTTTTCAAAACCCGACAGGAATAACAATGCCGGCTGCAAGACGTGAAAAAATAGCTAACGTTATTTCTAAAACAAGCAGTTATTTAATTGAAGATGATATTTATGGATTCCTGAATACTGATATCATTCCCGCTATCTGTAATTGGTTACCTGAGCAAGGTTTCCACATAACCAGTTTATCGAAAGCCATCAGCCCCGCGATGCGCTGTGGTTTTGTTAAAGTGCCTGAAGATCATATAGCAACCATTGGCGCCCAAATTCGTGCGAGTATCTGGCTTTCTTCTCCCATTAATTATATTGCAGCTGCGCAGATGATTGAATCAGGCATAGCTTATAAACTAGCAGAGCAACAAAGATTGATTGCTGCCCGCCGTCAAACTATCGCGCGTGAAGTTTTTGATATTAAATATTTAGGAAGTGATGGTTATCATATTTGGTTGCCACTGCCACAGCATTGGCAGCAAAATCTGTTTGTTCTAGAAGCTAAAAATCGCGGGTTAATTGTAAGCAGTGGAAGTTATTTTAATGCGGCGGATAGAGACATTAATCATGTTCGTTTATCGTTAATGTCTATTAACTCCGATGATAAATTAGAAGAAGGTTTGAAACGTATTAATAACCTATTGAAATATAATGTAAAAAATATTTTTCCGTTTTAAATGGATCGAACCTGATTGGCTTATTCAAACGGGCAGCGATGCTGCCTGTCGGTTTTTGAGTGGTTTAGCGCTTATATTAAGTATCATCTTGCCGCTTTAATGTGCTCTGCAATCAAAAAGGCTAACTCCAGTGCCTGATCGGCATTTAAGCGTGGATCACAGTAGGTATGGTAACGCTGCGCCAGGTCGTGCTCTGTAATTTGGAAAGCGCCGCCCACACACTCGGTAACGTTACGGCCGGTCATTTCAAAGTGAACCCCACCTGCGTAAGATCCTTCCGCTTTATGAATTTGAAAGAATTGCTGCACTTCCCGCAAAATATCGTTTACGCGACGCGTTTTGTAGCCATTTGGCGCTTTAATGGTATTGCCGTGCATCGGGTCTGAGCTCCATACTACGTTTTTGCCCTCGCGCTCTATCGCGCGAATAAGCGCCGGCAGATGAGCTGCAATTTTATCTGCACCCATACGCACAATTAAATTCAAACGTCCCGCTTCGTTGTGCGGATTCACAATGTCGATAATGCGCAACAGTTCTTCAGGATCAGTGCTCGGACCCACTTTTATGCCAATTGGATTTTCGACCCCGCGTAAGAATTCTATATGCGCATGGTCGATTTGTCGGGTGCGATCACCAATCCACAGCATGTGCGCCGAACAGTCATACCATTTACCCGTAAGACTGTCGCAGCGGGTTAACGCCTGCTCATAGGGCAGTAACAGTGCTTCGTGCGAAGTGTATAAAGTGGTTTCGCGCAGCTGTGGCGCGGTAGCGGGATTAATCCCGCAAGCGTTCATAAAGGCAAGTGAGTCTTCAATGCTACCGGCTAATGTTTCGTAACGCTTACCCAGTGGGCTTTTCTTAATGAAGTCCAGGTTCCATTGATGAACTTGATTTAGATCGGCGAGTCCCCCTTGAGCAAAAGCACGCAGCAGGTTAAGCGTAGAAGTTGACTGGTTGTAAGCGGTCACCATACGTTGTGGATCCGGCAGTCGACTTTTTTCATTGAAATCGATGCCGTTAATAATATCACCGCGGTAGGACGGGTGGCTTACGCCGTTGATGGTTTCCAACTCTGTGCTACGCGGTTTAGCAAATTGTCCGGCAATACGGCCAATTTTAACCACCGGCTTTTGCCCGCCAAAGGTTAATACCACTGCCATCTGCATTAAGGCTTTAAAAGTATCGCGAATATGACTGGTGCGAAACTCGTCAAAACTTTCTGCACAATCGCCCCCCTGCAGCAAAAAAGCTTCTCCCCTGGACACTTTTGCTAAATCATCACGCAAAGCACGTGCTTCACCGGCAAAGACCAAGGGGGGTTGATTCGCCAAATAGCGCTCGGTTTGTTGAAGTTTTTCTTGATCCGGGTAAGAGGGCTGTTGTTTTACTGGTTTGTTTCTCCAGCTTGAGGGGGTCCATTGGGTCATAGTCTATTTCCAAGAGCGATAAACAACCTATAATAGGCATTATTGTGCACATGAAAAGTACTGATTGAGTTTTTTTTATTAAAGGCGAATAATTTATTGTTTTCATCAGAAGGAACTTGCATATTTTAAGCACTTTTTAAGCACTTTTTAAGCACTTTTTAAGTGCTTGCTTGCTTGGGTTGCGGATCGGAGAATACAATCGCATAATGCAGAGCGTAATATCTTCGCTGCCAAGCTCAGATTAAGTTTTCCTCAAGTGGAAAAATAAAAAATTCTTTCCGTTAATCCATCTAAGGTTTAAAAATGCAGTTAGAAATTCAATTCACCCACGCGATGACCGCTGTTGTCGGTATTCTGTTTTTTGTTATCGCCCTGTCTGATCTGTTTGGTTGGACAAAGATATGTCAGCGATTCCACTTCCATTGCGTTGCTGTGCTTATCCTCAGTACAGGTCTTATACTCGAGCCCTTTACTTACGCTATTAGTGAACAAATTAAGTTACCGATAGCCAGCTTGCTTATTTCATTTACACACCTTTATTTTATCGCAATAGCCATACTTTATAATATGAAGATCCGCAAAAATAACAGTCAGTAAAACAGTTCAGGCTAAGTTTTTTTACAAAAGGATCATTGCTGACAGCACTGAATCGCGTTATGCAGTTTTTTTCCTGCTCATTTTTCGATTTTAAAAACTCGCCAAAAATAGTGATCGTGCTTATTGTAAGTCTGCCGATAGAATGCTTTTAGGGCTTTAAGGCTAGAAGGCTGTAAGGTTTAAAGGCGTTAAATGCTTTTAAAGTTGATATGCCTCTATCTTATTGCTTCTTGTTCTGGTGAGAGTAAAGCGTCGCTACTTCACTAATGGTAGAATGCAGCAAGTAAAGTTATTGGAGTGGCTATGATCGCGAAGGTAACGAATAAAGCAATGTTGAGCAGCAAAGTATTTTCTATCAATTTGCTCACTTATCCTGTCAATCAGCGTGTGATCAGCCATATTGATCCGGGTAAATGGGTATTACTGAGTTTTGCATTAAAACTTTAGTATTTATAGGCTGATTTTAGTAGTTATAGGCTGATTTTTCAAAGCTAACTAGCATTGCGTTGCTCAAATCAGCAAGAATCGATGATGCTTAACCTATTATTAGCTTAGGCTCTGCTACGGAAGAGATTCAGCTTGGTGATATAGAAATAAGTGTGCTGGCTCTGTTTAAAAAGACTAATAGACTTCCTATATATGCAGTAAAAATACTATGCGCCGTCAAAGTTAGAAAAGTGAATCCCGCTTGTGATCTTTCTTTAGGGTGGTCAGTTTTTTGTTGGCATATTGCTTTTAGTAAAAACTAAACAGAGGGACTTTTTTAAAGAGGAGTGCTATTTTACAGCCCACAGCGGGTTAATTCTTTGGCAATTGGCTTGCTTGCTGGCAATCTTTATTTAAGGCCATTACTTGGCTCTGTTGTGGTGTCGCTGTCATTTTTTAAATTAGAATGTGTTATAACGGCATAAAAAACAGGTGTAATATCAATATTTACAATACGTTAAGCATAGAAAGGTAAATTTACTCAGACACAGCTAAGTATAAAGTGTCCTGTTTTTACCGCTTTACCGCTTTACCGTGGCAGGAGGCCGCAATGATTAAAGTTAATAAATCTAATACCGCCAGCTTTGATGTCGATCCGCAGCGCGGTTTCACACCCTTGTGTCCCAACGAACTTCCTATTAGAGAGGGGGAACAGATTAGCGATCAGTTAAATGCTCAAGTACAGTTCGCAGCTTATCGTCTGGTCAGTAAGGATTGTCACCCTGCCGAAGCGCCCTGGATTGCTGACTCGACCGACGAGATAATGAAACCTGTTGCCGGAGATTATCCTAATTTGGATGTCAAGTGGCCGGCGCACTGCGTGGTCGGCACCGAAGGAAATCAGCTTATTCCCGGACTGCCGGACGAGGCAGACTATGATCTGCTTATTACAAAGGGCACTGATCCGCTTAAACACCCCTACGGTGCTTGCTATCAGGATCTTGCTGAAAGTGAAAGTAGCGGCGCGATTGAATGGTTGCATCAACGGCAGATAAAAGTTGTTATTGTCGGAGGACTGGCAACTGATTATTGTGTCAAAACCACTGTGCTGCAACTTTGTCGAGCCGGATTTAAAGTGATCGTTAATCTTGGCGCTTGCCGAGGAGTGGCCAGCGATACTACTAAAACTGCCTGCGCGGCAATGTCTGCTGCTGGGGCTGAGCTGATTCAAGACAGTGGCAAAATGGAGTTGCAATGAGTATAAAAAATCTGGATTACTGGCTGATCGAGTCGCTGATGGATACGGATCTCTATAAAATCACTATGCTGCAGGCCTATTATCATGCGCCGGAGTTCCGCCTTGTTGATATCGAGTGGAAGTTTGCCTGCCGTAACCGCAACGGTCTGGATCTGACCCTGTTGATCCCGGAAATTTTTCGTCAGCTTGAGCATCTCTGCACACTCTCTTTCAGCGATGCAGAACTTGACTATCTAGCTGGTTTTTCTTTTATAAAACCGGATTTTATTGAATTTCTGCGTATCTTTCGACTTGACATGCGCTTTGTCCATATCGAGCCAAAAGGTGAAGATATTAACCTGCGCTTTAGCGGACCCTTGCTGCATGTTTCTCTGCTGGAGATTTATACCCTGGCAATTATCAGTGAACTACATACTTTTGTTAATTGTGGTGGTATTGATCTGAACGTTGCACGGGAAAAACTGGCTGCAAAGATTGCTATTCTTCAAGCTGAGGATGATCTATCCGGCTTTAGTTTTGCTGATTTCGGCACTCGGCGGCGTGCTAGTAAAGCCTGGCAGGAAGAAGTGCTGCTCACCCTTAAAGAGCAGCTACCGGCATGTTTTTCCGGCACCAGCAGCCTGCATTTTGCTCGCACCTTAGGCTTGCCTCCGATTGGTACCATGGCTCATGAATGGTTTCAAAGCTGGCAGGCGGTAACAAGACTGGCGGATGCGCAGAAAGCTGCGCTTGAAGGTTGGGTACAGGAATATCGCGGTCGATTGGGCATTGCGCTGACCGACTGTTATTCAATGGATTCTTTTATTCGAGATTTTTCCGATCCCTATTTTGGTAAGCTTTACGATGGTCTGCGCCACGATAGTGGTTGTCCGTTTGTGTGGGCAGAAAAGGCGATTTTGATGTATCAGCAGATGGGCATTGACCCACTCACTAAAACCTTGGTCTTTAGTGACGGCTTAAATTTTCCGCGCATGCTGGAAATCTGGAGGCGGTTTATGGGCCGCGCTAAAATCTCCTTTGGTATCGGCACAGATCTGACCAATGATGTGGGTAATGTGCCACTGAATATTGTGATTAAAATGGTCGCTGCTAATGGCCGGCCAATAGCAAAAATATCCGATGAACCTGGCAAAAGTATGTGTGAAGATCTCGGTTATTTACAATATTTGGCGAGTCAGTATGGAATAGATCCGAGTCTGGTGAAAATTTCTCAATAGGGAGCTATGCTGATTTACTGAGACGTCTATTGGCCTTCTTGGCAGCTGTATTTTTAAAATATCTGACAATTATGCGGTATCTCCTATAAAAAAGTTGTACCGGGTTTTAATTGGCTGATTTGGATACCTGCAAGTCTGGTCTAGCAGTAACAATCTGATTATTTTATCTTCTCGTCTTCCTGACTTTAATCTTACCGCGGCCCGCGGAAGTGAAAAAGAGAGAAATTATTCTTAGCAAGTTATTTGCTGAAATAGGCGATAATTGTTATATCGAGCCACCACTCGATGCTAACTGAGGCCAGCATACCCATCTAGGTGACAACGTTTATGCAAACTTTAATCTGACCTTAGTCGATGATACCCATATTTATACTGGTAATTATGTGATGATTGGCCCTAACGTCACCATCCCATTACCCTGGAACGACGGAAAAAAGCCGCGCAGTTTAATATTCCAGTCTATATTGGTAATAATGTCTGGATAGGCGCAAATGCTGTCATTTTGCCGGGCGTGACTAAGTAATTGCGCATATGAAATCAAACATCTTTATAATTTAATATTAATATATATCAATTAGATACCTTGATTCTGTATGGTTTGCGAGTTCGAACATTTATGTGTCATTATTTATTAGTGAGAACAGTGTTATTGGAGCGGGCAGTATAGTGATAAAAAAGTATGCCTGCAAACGTGATAGCCGTTGTTAATCCGTGCCACATCCGGTGCGAAATTAACGACTGGGACAAAGAATATTATTATAAAAGTCTGAGGTTTGATGGTGAATAAAACAGCTGGCTTGACAGGGTTATGAAAAGGCAGGTTATTAGCCTCTACTCATCGCTTAGTCAAGGGTTAGCTAATATGCTTATAATAAAGACATTTAATGGTTTTTACTAAAATGTTGTTGCTAATTGCTACTTTGCGAGGGAATAAATGATTGAACCTTTAACGGCTCTCTCGGACAAATCAGGTCTACCGCCCGGCTCACTGATTCATATTGGTGATGTCAGGGAAACGGTCACTCAAATGACCGTGATTGACTATTGCTCAGAAAACGTTAAAGAGCATAACATTCAATCACTGGATGAAATCTTAAAATACAAGGAGAGTGAGTCAGTCACCTGGGTGATTATCGAAGGGTTAACAAATGTTGATATTGTAGAACAGATCGGCACAATGTTTGACATCCATCAGCTGGTTCTCGAAGATATTTTAAATACTCATCAAAGGCCTAAATTCGAGGAATATGATGACCATCTTTTCATCGTACTTAAATCTTTATTGCCTGAAAATGATCAGTTTTCGGTTACCTATGAGCAGATCAGTCTGTTAGTTTTGAAGAATTTTGTTTTCGTATTTAAAGAAAAAAAAGATGATCTTTTCCATCCTATTATACAGCGCATTCGCTCCAGCAGCGGTCGATTAAGAAATCTACGGGCAGATTATCTTACCTACAGTATTCTCGATACTATTGTTGATCAGAATTTTATTCTTATCGATTCATTGGATGAAGCCATCACGTCCTTGGAAGATATATTATTAACTGCAGAGCCGGTACAAAACACACTTAATACTATTCAGAAACTCAAAAGAGAAATAATTAGCATTAGAAAACATGTCTCTCCAGTGAGAGAATTAATCTCCGCAATGCTGCGCAGTGAATCAATATTGATTGATCAAAAAAACCATATATATTTAAGGGATGTGTCTGATCATGCGATACGTGTATCAGAATCAATTGAATCATATCGAGAGATATTAACTGGCTTATTAGATATTTACATATCCAGTGTCAGCAATAAAATGAATGAAACAATGAAATTTCTGACGATATTTGTTTCAATATTCATTCCGTTAACTTTTATTGCGGGCATTTACGGAATGAACTTTGAATATATGCCCGAGTTAAAGTGGAGATGGGCATATCCAGCCCTTTGGGCTGTTTTTATTATTCTGCCAATTATATTGCTTATCTATTTCAGAAGAAAAAAATGGTTATAAGTGATAGCGTTCAATTGACAAAAAGTCAGTTAAGCTGTCCTGTTACTTTTAATCAAATATTATCGCTCTAGGCGCCGTCTTCATTTTCTTGTTCGGCGCTATCATTGATATGATATTTTTTGTGTAACTGCTCGAATTGCGGTTTTTCTGATTCCATTTTTTCTTTGGCTTTAGCAGATCGTCGAATGGCTTTATCGAGCTGCTGGCAGAATTTGAGCAACTTGTTATAGACATTGGTCCACTCTTCTTCACTGCCATGTTGGCACATTTCTAATAGTGCTTTCAAATTATCTTTGAGGGACAGATTGATGGTCTGTACCTCCTCTTTGGCCTGCTTTGCAAGCTCCGGTGCCGGGTTCAGTTTATCCTCGGCTTCAGCCAGTATGCCGTCAATACCTTGCTCGGGCTCCGCATCAAGATCAATCTGTTGTGCCGCAATCACCAGTGCAACTAAGGGCAGCACCGGTAGCAACTTATCGACAGAGTGCCCGAACAGTAGACCAGCTGATCTGCCTTAAGGGTCAGTGGCAAGAATATCAAACTGGTATTCACTGAATATTTTTGGATCGTAGTGCTGCTAAAATCCTCAACAATCACTCCGTCGGTATTGATTCTAATATCTTCCAGCTGTTGCTGTAACACTATCAGTGTGGCCTCATGATCACCATTCTGAACCGAGCTCAGTACGCGTAATTCAGATTCCATCCAAAAGCCTGATCGCGTCATGAGATGCGCTAGTAGCAAGATCAGCGAACCACTGTTCCCTTGGGTAAACTGCTACCCGGATCGCGCAGATCTCCCGACATGCTTACGCCCTGAGTAAAACCGCTAACAGCGGGGAAAAATACCGCGAACAATACCCAGAAGGCGGGGCCTGCGCTGCCGATTGCAAGTTACCCTGCAGTACAGCGACATCCCAATGTAATAAAGCCCAATAAAAAAGAGATCAGTGCCAGGCAGATAATAGCCATAACAACATACTGAAAACGGGTTGACCAATCGCCACCATGCCAAGCTAAAAAAAATAATCTGGCCATAGGCACAAGGGCAATGATCTGCGCCATGCCATTATTCATCGTGAACAGTCCGGCAACCACCTCGCCAAAGCCGATGCAGTAAAAGCCAATTGACACTGACTGTGCCATAAACAGTATTAGCTCTAGGGCTCCA
>JBLHWW010000115.1:0-11514 GCA_047629075.1 Psychromonas sp.
GACAGGGTTGGGACCATTTAGTTGCATAGAGCCCTTATTTTGGGCAAAAAAAAGCCAGCAATTAAGCTGGCTTCATAATTTAAATATTCAACTGACCAGCAGCTGAATTCGTTAAATTATAGTACGTCGATTGCGTTAAGATCTGAGAAGGCTCTCTCAAGACGTGCAACCATAGTCTCTTGAGCAGCGCGTAACCATGCACGTGGATCATAGTATTTCTTGTTAGGAGCATCTTCACCCGTTGGGTTACCGATTTGGCCTTGTAGGAAATCATGGTTTTTAGCTTCATAACCACGAACACCATCCCAACATGCCCACTGCGTATCTGTATCGATGTTCATTTTGATAACACCGTAACCGATAGACTCTTGTATTTCAGCTTCAGATGAACCAGAACCACCGTGGAAGACGAAGTTTAAGCTGTTCGTTGGAAGACCGTGCTTCTCAGAAACAAATGCTTGTGAATCACGTAGGATAGCTGGAGTCAGTTTAACATTACCTGGCTTGTATACACCGTGTACGTTACCAAAAGAAGCCGCGATAGTGAAATTAGGGCTGATTTTAGAAAGTTCAGTATGTGCATAATCAACTTCAGATGGTTGAGTGTAAAGTAATGAATCATCCATACCAGAGTTATCAACACCGTCTTCTTCGCCACCAGTACAACCTAGTTCAATTTCTAAGGTCATGCCCATTTTAGACATACGTGCTAAGTATTGACCACAAGTTGCGATATTTTCTTCTAGAGGCTCTTCAGAAAGATCAATCATGTGTGAGGAGAAAAGAGGCTTACCCGTTTCTACAAAATGTGCTTCTGAAGCAGTTAGTAGTCCGTCGATCCAAGGCAGTAATTTTCTCGCAGCATGGTCGGTATGAAGAATAACAGGAACGCCATAAGCTTCAGCCATTGCGTGAACGTGTTTAGCACCAGAAACCGCACCAAGAATAGCAGCTTCGTGACCAGGAAGTTTAAGACCTTTACCTGCGTTAAATGCAGCACCACCGTTAGAAAATTGGATTACAACGGGTGCTTTAACTTTAGCTGCAGCTTCAAGTACAGCATTGATTGAATCACTGCCAACAACGTTTACCGCTGGAAGTGCAAATTTGTTTTCTTTTGCAACTGTAAATACTTTTTGTAAATCATCACCAGTGAGAACACCGGGTTTTACTACGTCTAAAATCTTAGTCATGAGGATAGTCCTGTTTATTTAGAGTTAAATTACATTTTGCTTAATTTCACGGCTGATCTTACACAATTTTGTGATGAAAAGCACGAAAATGAAAATTAAGAAGAGAGCGTTTATCTCGTTTTAGCTGTTTACTTAAGCATTTGCACGTGACTCTAGCATGGCCACAGCAGGTAAAACTTTACCTTCAACAAATTCAAGGAAAGCACCGCCACCCGTTGAGATGTAAGAAACATCTGCAGTAATACCGAATTTATCAATAGCAGCTAATGTGTCACCGCCACCAGCAACAGAGAACGCATCGGATTCAGCAATTGCTTTAGCAATACCAGCAGTCCCCGCTTCAAAGTTTTTAAACTCAAAGACACCAACCGGACCATTCCAAAGAATAGTTTTAGCGTCTTTTAGAATAGCTGCTAATACAGCCGTTGAATCAGGACCTAAATCGAAGATCATGTCATCATCTTGCACATCTGCCACGTTTTTAATAACAGCTTCTGCATT
Source organism: Psychromonas sp. (assembly GCA_047629075.1). Lineage (GTDB taxonomy): Bacteria > Pseudomonadota > Gammaproteobacteria > Enterobacterales > Psychromonadaceae > Psychromonas. The sequence goes on from JBLHWW010000115.1 coordinate 1,695, forward strand.
TTCATCAAATGCTTTAGCACAGGCAACATCTGTCGCAACCGGAATAGCACAGTCAACCATTAGTTTTTTAGCTGTTTCAACCAAGTCGGCTTCGTATAATGATTTCCCAACATTATGGCCTTGCGCTGCAATAAAGGTATTAGCAATACCACCACCAACAACCAGTTGGTCAGCAATTTTAGAGAGAGACTCAAGTACAGTAAGCTTGGTAGATACTTTAGAACCACCAACGATAGCGACTAATGGGCGAGCTGGTTTGTCCATTGCTTTACCTAATGCTTCAAGTTCAGCTGCAAGTAGCGGACCTGCACAGGCGACAGGCGCAAATTTAGCGATGCCGTGAGTCGATGCTTGAGCACGGTGAGCCGTACCAAATGCATCCATTACGTAAACGTCACAAAGCGCAGCAAGTTGCTTCGCAAGACCTTCTTCGTCTTTCTTTTCACCTTTGTTGAAACGGACGTTTTCCAGAACAACAACTTCACCTGCATTTACTTCTAGGCCATTTAAATAATCAGTCACTAAACGGACGGGCACATCCAATGCTTCATTTAAGTAATCAACCACAGGTTGTAGAGAGAATGCAGCATTTTCTTCAGCGGTACCGCCTTCAACAGGACGACCTAAGTGAGATGTGATCATTAATTTAGCGCCTTTTTCTAACGCCAGTTTAATTGTCGGGATAGAAGCACGGATACGCGCATCGGATGTTACTTTACCATTTTTAACTGGTACATTAAGATCTTGGCGAATAAATACACGTTTTCCGGCTAAATCTTGATCTACCATTTTCTTTACTGACATGATGAGTCCTCTCATTTAATTTTAAAACTATATATATCCAAATTACTTGAAGATACAGTAATCCGCAAGACGCTAAATGATGGCCTTCTAACAAAATAGATCATTTTTTATCGTCTTGCCCTTCGGGAGATTTGCCCGAAAGCGAGCACTGCCTTGTAACACTTGAGAAGGGAATAACCACTCCCATCATGTTATGCCATCCGACGAAACTCTGCATCTTCAGGTAGTTTGGGTATACTTCTGATATTACTGCCTGAATATCTGTCCAAACCTAGCTATAACAAAACTTTATAGTAAACATTCGTCGGTTCAACTTGTACTAGTGTGCGCAGTATAGACGAAAGTTTTTCTTACTTCGATATTAATGAGAGTGTAATTTACCTTTTTCCCCTGCGGGGGAGTTGATTTGCATCATTTTCCGTGACTTTTTTCACAATACAAGACGATAATTGAGGTTTTTAACCTGAGTAGCTGAGATTTAAATTGATTAATAACAGCAGATTGCCCTCTTTTTTTCTCTGGTTAATAGCGTCAGTTATTCGCATCTTCCGCCTAAAAAAATGATCCGATGGCTGTAGATATAATATTGAGCGATCCACTGAAAGGGCCAAGCATCAACAATAATGTATCAACAAATAAAAGATTAAAATCAGGAATGGCTAAACGTATAAAGGTATCAGTGTGAGCGTTAATATTCGCCAAATAATAGCGCGAAATGAAAGGCAATATATTCACTTTTAAGAGAAGCATTCCATAACCAAAAAATCAGTCAATTATCGTACGGAAGGCCAAACTTGAAAGTCTGCCATGCAGCTTAAATTTCATGTTTTTTGCGATCACCAAAGTCATAAAAGAGCGGCATATTAAGCTTTTTCCAAGCCATATACAGATATAAAAAAACCACAGCAATCAAGCAGCCTGCTGCCCATTGCGGCTGTGCAAACAACACCGAAAACCAGCAAAGCACTAATAACACTGGCACGAGCTTAAGATAATACAATGAAAAACAATGGCTTTCCTTAATAGCTATACCTGATAGGGTAATAAATAATACCCCCAGACTCAAATAAGCCACCAATAATCCGCTTGTTGCAAGGCTAACTGCAACTAACCAAACCCCTATTCAACAGGAGGTGACTAAGATCCAGCGGACGAATTTTTTATAAATATGTAATGAGGAGGCTTGCAATAGAGCACCTAAAAATAAAAATACTAGGCAGTTTTTAAACCAATAGGGGTAAAAAATTTGTTGTGCAGCCAGCAGGATTAAAGAGATGCTGGTTAATATCATCCCGCAACGATATAATGTGATACTTAATTTATCCCAAGCATCTAATCGTTCTTTTACCCCAGTATCTGCCATAATCTAACCTCGATTTAATCGATCATTGAATGGAGTTGAAGTAGATAATCTCAGCTCGGGAGATTAAAGAATATTACACTTTTATGGTGCCGATTTGAGCTTACATATTATTACTAAACTGATTTTTCATTGTTTATTAATAATATGTAATAATAAACACACTTCCAAATATTTTGTTATAAAACTAGAGAATTATCATGAACAACATTGAAATTCGTGGCGCTAAAACTCACAATCTTAAAAATATCAATATTTCTATTCCACGCGATAAATTGGTTGTGGTCACCGGACTTTCCGGTTCCGGAAAATCATCTCTGGCTTTTGATACTTTATATGCGGAAGGACAGCGCCGTTACGTTGAATCCCTTTCTGCCTATGCGCGCCAGTTTCTATCATTAATGGAAAAGCCCGATGTTGAGCATATCGAAGGTTTATCTCCGGCTATCTCCATAGAGCAAAAATCGACTTCTCATAACCCGCGCTCCACGGTTGGAACTATTACTGAAATTCACGATTATCTGCGTCTTTTATTTGCACGGATAGGTGATCCACGCTGTCCAACACACAACGTCACCCTTAATGCGCAAACCGTCAGTCAGATGGTCGATTCGATTTTAAGTAATCCGAGTGGCAGTAAAATGATGCTGCTTGCCCCGATTGTCAAAGAGCGTAAAGGTGAGCATGTTAAAACCTTTGCCAGCCTTGCTGCACAGGGATTTTTACGGGCGCGGATTGACGGGGATATTTGCGATTTAAGCGATCCACCAATATTAGAATTACATAAAAAACACACTATTGAAGTGGTTGTGGATCGTTTTAAAGTGCGCGATGACTTAAAACAGCGCTTGGCTGAGTCCGTCGAAACAACCTTGAATTTGAGTAACGGCTCAGCTGTTGTTGCCTTTATGGATAACGATCAACCGGAACAACTTTTTTCCGCTAACTTCGCCTGCCCGCATTGTGGTTACAGTATTACAGAATTAGAACCGCGCATATTTTCCTTCAACAATCCGGCAGGTGCGTGCACAACCTGTGAAGGACTCGGCATAGAGCAATATTTTGATCCTGAGTTGGTGGTCAGCAATCCCTCATTAAGCTTAGCTGAAGGCGCAATTAATGGTTGGAGTAGTAAATCTAATTATTATTTCCAGATGTTATTAGCTGTTTGTCAGCATTATGGATTTTCAGCCGAAATTCCTTTTCAGAATCTCAATAAAAAACAGCAGCAAGTTGTTTTATTTGGCTCAGGAAAAGAGAGGATCTCATTTTCATACCACAATGATAAAGGAGATACTGTTTCCCGCTTGCATGTCTTTGAAGGTGTCATTCCAAATAGAATGCGTCGTTACCGAGAAACCGAGTCTAGTGCGATGCGCGAATATCTTGGTAAATATATGAACCGCCAATCCTGCTCAAGCTGCCATGGGTCGCGCTTAAAAGAATCCTCTCGTCATGTATTTATTAATGAGGTTAACTTGCCTTATATCTCGCAATTATCAATTGCCGATGCGGAATCTTTTTTTGCCAATATCAAACTGCAGGGGCAAAAAGCGACAATAGCAGAAAAAATTCTTAAGGAAATTTTAGAACGGCTCAGTTTTTTAGTTAACGTTGGTCTTAATTACCTCAGTTTAGAACGCAGTGCTGAAACTCTTTCCGGGGGTGAAGCGCAGCGTATTCGCCTTGCCAGCCAAATTGGTGCTGGGTTAATGGGGGTTATGTACGTCTTAGATGAGCCTTCAATCGGTTTACATCAGCGTGATAATGCACGTTTACTGAAAACCTTAACCCATCTCCGCGATCTGGGGAATACGGTGATAGTTGTTGAACATGATGAAGAGGCAATTCGTCTGGCCGATCATATTATTGACATCGGGCCCGGTGCGGGTATCCATGGCGGTTTTATTATCGCAGAAGGTGATTATAAAACCATTCTTAAGGCTAAAAATTCATTAACTGCTGATTACCTCAGTGGCCGCAAATCGATAGCCATTCCAGCCAAACGCACCGCGCTTAGCGATCAGTGGATTAAATTAAGTGGAGCAACGGGTAACAACTTAAAATCGGTCAATCTGGAAATACCGATTGGAGTATTAACTTGTATTACGGGTGTTTCGGGCTCAGGGAAGTCGACCTTGATTAACGATACTCTGTATCCACTTGCACAAACCCGATTAAATAAAGCGACCATCCTTAAGGCTTCGCCCTATCAAAAAATAAGCGGTCTTTCGTATTTAGATAAAGTGGTCGATATTAACCAGAGTCCGATAGGCCGGACACCGCGTTCAAATCCAGCGACCTACACTGGCATTTTTACTCCTATTCGAGAGTTGTTTGCAGGTACGGCTGAATCACGTGCGCGCGGTTATAAACCAGGCCGTTTTAGTTTTAATGTCAAAGGTGGGCGCTGTGAAGCCTGCCAGGGTGATGGGGTTATTAAAGTTGAAATGAACTTCCTGCCCGATGTTTATGTGCCCTGTGATATCTGCCAAGGTCAACGTTATAACCGCGAAACATTAGCGGTTAAATACAAAGGCAAAAACATCCATGAAACCTTAGATATGACCGTTGAAGATGCTTTTAAATTTTATCAGCCAGTTCCCGTGATCGCACGGAAATTACAAACATTAATGGATGTAGGTCTCTCCTATATTCGTTTAGGTCAAGCCGCAACCACCCTTTCAGGCGGTGAGGCTCAGCGGGTAAAATTAGCTAAAGAACTTTCCAAACGTGATACCGGTAAAACCCTGTATATTCTCGATGAACCAACCACAGGTTTGCATTTTCATGATATTGCTCAGCTTTTAAAAGTCATTCAGGCTTTACGTGACCATGGTAATACTATTGTCATTATTGAGCATAATTTAGATGTGATTAAAACCGCCGATTGGATAGTTGATTTAGGTCCTGAAGGCGGCAATGGCGGCGGCGAAATTATCGCGGTGGGCACGCCGGAAGAAGTTGTAAAAATATCAGCTAGTTATACCGGGCAGTTTTTAAAAGAAATGTTAAACAAAAAATTATAAGCGCATAGCTGTAAGTATGGCAGTTATAAAAAAGAGAGCAGTTGATAAATGGATTTACAGCAGAAATTAACCCGTGCATTTTTAATCACTTTTGCACTTTTAATGGGCATTGGAGCCCATTATATTCAGCATAATCACGGCGGTAGTGGCCTTGAGTTGGCACAGAACAATGTGGTATGGATGTTTTTTTCGACCTTGATTGGCCTGGGTTTATGGAAAATAAGCGTGCAGAAAAAGATATTCTACAGCCGTTTTACAGTCTTTTTATTGAGCGCTATAGGACTGTTTTTAATTCCGCTTCTTTACCCCAATAATCCGCTGGCAGATCAAAGTTATACACGCTTAATCGGCCTGTTTGCCGGTTTTTTATTATTTGTTAGTTTGCAGCAGTTTCAGTTTGATAAAAAGAACCTCGAAAAGCTTTTATTGCTCATTGTACTGGCAGGTTTTATACAAGCCTGTTATAGCTTAACCCAAGATTATTTATTACCAGCTGATAATATCTTTGGTTATGATGTCGGCTACGGTCGTCCCTACGGAATTTTCCAGCAGCCTAATGTCCTTGCCAGTTTTATGGCGACAACGCTGATTTTAGCGGGCTATTTATTACTACAAATCAAGACCAGAAAGTTACAAATTTTTTTATTGCTCACAGTTGTACTAAATATGTGGGTGCTCACTATAACCGTCTCACGCACTGGCTATTTGGGGTTATTAATTGCACTGGTGTTATTTATTCCGTGGGCATGGCAGAGCAATAAACGAACATTAGGTATATTCGTTCTGGCTATTTTATGCGGACTATCTCTGGCTTCTATGAAAGGAGGAGATATTCTCGGGAAAAGAAATATTGATAATATGATGGAAGGTGGCGGGCGCCTAACCCATTATAGTAACAGTTGGGATATGATCAAAAAGCATCCCATTATAGGCTATGGTTATGGTGGATTTGAAAAAAACTATTTAATCAACACCGCAGAGCGGGTTAAAAATAACAAATCAAAACCTGAACACGCCGACCTCACCCACCCGCATAACGAAATATTATTTTGGGCCGTGGAAGGCGGTATTGTTCCAATAATCGCAATATTATTATTAGCCACTTGTTTCATACGCTTATTACTTCCTTTTAGGTTTACTCATGCAATGGCTTTATTAGCACTGGTTATTCCTATCGCTGTGCATACCCAAACTGAATACCCGCTTTACCATTCAGCTCTACATTGGTTAGTTTTGTTAGTATTGGTTTTTTATATTGACTCCCAGTCCGAAAGCAGTCGGCAACAACTGTTCTGGCCAACCTTTGCGTTACGTGCAGTTGCTTTATTAATCCCACTCTTTACCACACTGTTTATGCTCAGTAATTTGCATATAATCTCAATAAAAACAGAATTTGAACGCAGTAAAAAGCCAAATATAGATAAATAAACCAGTAAGGCTGTATTAAGCAGGTCTGCTCAAATTTCAGCGCTTAATGTCAGCAAAGAAAAAAATATAACTGAACAATAAAAGAGTAATAACACGTTATGATTCAAAAATGGAAAATAGAACTGCCGTTATTACTTAGTTTATTGCTGACAAATAATGTCTGTGCTGATATTTATATGCTGGTTGATAAGAAGGGCAATCAACATTTCACTGAACGTAAAGTTGATTCAACTTACCGTTTGATATTAAAAAGTGATTCCAATACAAGTTCAAACTCCTTCAATACCCAAAAACGTAAAAATGTCACCGTTATTCACATACCGAGAAATAAAAAACTGCAAAAAAAATACCACCCTATTATTATTCAAGCGGCGCGGAAATATAACTTGGAATATTCATTTATTCATGCGGTGATCACAGCAGAATCCAGCTATCAGTATAATGCAGTTTCATCTGCCGGTGCCCAGGGGTTGATGCAGCTGATGCCGGAGACGGCGCTGCGTTTTGGTGTTAATGATCCCTTTGATCCCGAGCAGAGTATTCACGCCGGCAGCGAATACCTGTATAAACTGCTGCAGGAATTTAAAAGTAAAGAGCTGGCATTAGCGGCATACAATGCAGGAGAAGGCACAGTAAGACGTTATAATAAAAAAATTCCGCCGTATCCGGAGACCAAACAATATATTGATAAAGTAATGGGATTTTATTGGTATTATCGTAATAGCCTCTAAAGCTCCCATTCTTTATTAACACGCTTAATAAGCTTAAATTTTAACCCTTCAGACTAAAACTGATTGGCTTACGCGTTTTTTTGACTGCTTTACTCTTCTCAGCTTGAGTTCCTGGCTTAGCTGCCATGCTGTCCACAGCTTGTTGTTTATGCTCAATAATGTCATGATCCACAACTTCATAACCTTCGGTTTGACCTTTTAAAGCAACCTGATAATGCTGCTCATTAAAACTAATAAGATCTCCAGCATAGATTTTTTTGCGTTTTTGAGTTTCAACTTGACCATTCAAAAAAACATAACCTTCGGTGATCGCAAGTTTCGCTTCCCCGCCACCCGATACTAAGTTCGCAAATTTGAGTATCTTATAAAGGGCTGTTGGTTCCTCTTTGATTTCTACCAGCGTTGCGTAAATTTCTTGCTCAGACATATCACCTTCTTAATGATTATATTAACCTATTATACAAACAGACTTATTTACCCGTCAGACTATGATCCCAATCTTTCCAAACTACCTCAAAACCTTTTGATTTAACCAACTTCGCCATTTTAGCCGGGGATCTGTCATCGGATATTTCAAACTGCTCAAGGGCTTTTTCAGATGTTTCTGCATAACCGCCCGGTTGTGTACTGGATCCCGCACTTAATGATGTTATGCCTAAAGGTAAAACATGATCCCTAAAATGTTCAGATTCGCGCGTTGAAAGTGATAACTCAACTTCGGGGCTAAATAATCGATAGGCACAAATCAATTGTACCAGTTCTTTATCATCCATCACTGACTTTATTTCCATGCCGCCTGCACAGGGCCGTAAACGTGGAAATGAGATAGTATAGCGGCTTTGCCAGTACTTTTTCTCCAAATAATTCAAATGAGCGGCCACATAAAAACAATCGGTGCGCCACTCTTCAAGGCCTATTAAGCTTCCTAACCCCATTTTAAGCATTCCTGCTTTGCCCAGTCTATCCTGAGTATCTAAGCGATATTTAAAATCAGATTTTTTACCCTTTAAATGATGCTCTGCATAGGTAACCGGATTATAGGTCTCCTGATACACTAATACGGCATCAACACCAAACTCAATAAGCTCTTCATATTCGTGCTGATCTAGGGGCTGTACCTCAATGGTAATATGCGAAAAATGTTTTTTTATAATAGGCAGCGCTTGTTTAAAATACTCTACCCCAACCTTGCGTTCAGACTCCCCAGTCACCAATAAAATATGGGCAAAACCCATTTTTTTAATGGCTAAACATTCATTCTCAATCTCTTGCATATCCAAGGTCTTACGACGAATAGCATTATGCATGGAAAAACCACAATAGGTGCAGATATTGCTGCACATATTGGACAGATAAAGGGGAATAAAAAATTGCTGGGTTTTACCAAAACGCTGCTCGGTCAGTTGTTGTGATTTTTGGGCCATTTGCTCGAGGAAAGGCGCGGCTGCGGGAGAGATTAACGCCTTAAAGTCTTCTAAATCTAAACGCTCTTTAGATAAAGCGCGCTGCACATCATGGGTACTTTTGCCATAGATAGACAGGCGTATATCATCCCATTGATAATTTTTTATCTGTTCGCTGAAACTCATAATTTTCTTACCCCGCCTGTAAAAATGCAGTCAGTGGACTTGATGCAACAGCATGACTCACCTGTCCCGCTAAACCTGCAAGATATGCCTGTCGCCCGGCTTGTACGGCTTTAGCAAAAGCCTCACTCATTGCCACGGGATCGCCTGCCACGGCCATGGCGGTATTGACTAATACCGCATCAGCGCCGAGTTCCATTGCCAGCGCCGCATGTGAAGGGCTGCCAATGCCGGCATCCACAATCACCGGAATATTCGCCTGTTCGATAATTATCTGTAAAAAATCAATGGTTTTTAGCCCTTTGTTAGAACCAATCGGTGCGCCCAAGGGCATCACTGCAGCACAGCCAGCGGCTTCTAAATGTTTACATAAAACAGGATCGGCATGCACATAAGGAAGCACCACAAAACCATCACGCGCTAAAAATTCAGCGGCTTTTAATGTTTCAATCGGATCTGGCAGCAGATACTTAGGATCGGGATGAATTTCTAATTTTATCCAATTGGTCTGCAGGGCTTCACGGGCGAGTTGTGCAGCAAATATAGCCTCTTTAGCATTACGGGCACCGGATGTATTAGGTAATAAATTCATGCCATTTTTAATTAAGGGCGCGAGAATATCATCGTCCTTATGCTCCATATCAATACGCTTTAAGGCCATCGTGACTAATTCAGATTGCGATGCTCTGAGCGCCGCAATCATAGTTTGTTGGTCATTAAATTTACCTGTTCCGGTAAACAGGCGTGAGGTGAAGGTTTTATCCGCAATCACTAATGGATCATTGCTTTGCATTTTATTAAATAACATCTATGACTATTCCCCTGCTATAGGTTCGAGAAGTGAAGGTTTTATCCGCAATCACTAATGGATCATTGCTTTGC
>JBLHWW010000116.1:0-11417 GCA_047629075.1 Psychromonas sp.
CATCAACGATGCTACCAATAAAGGTATTGAAGAATTGCGTTAGGCTTATCATGATAAAAACATTCCATAAAGCAGCAGAAACCCAAAAATAATGGTCGCAATGGGAATGACATCAACGATGCTACCAATAAAGGTATTGAAGAATTGCGTTAGGCTTATCATGATAAAAACATTCCATAAAGCATCACAAAGATCATTGGTAACAGCGAAGCGAAGGCAATCAAACCAAATCCGTCTATCATAGGATTTCGGCCTTTAATAGATGATGCCAGCCCGATGCCTAAAGCTGTAACCAGAGGGACTGTGATGGTCGAGGTGGTAACGCCGCCGGAATCGTAAGCGATACCGATGATGGTTTCGGGGGCAAACCAGGTAAGTACAACGACCCCAATATAACCACCAACAATCATAATATGGATAGGCCAGCCTTTCAGTATACGCACCACACCCAGCACAATAGCTAACCCCACGGAAAGGGCCACCGTCACTCTTAATCCATTGGCGTAGTCATTCATTTCTTCAATAGTTTGTGGAATCACCCCACCTTCTGCTGCCACTTGTGCAGCTTCATTAGCCACTGCGGTTAATGCTGGCTCGGCAATAGTCGTTCCAAAGCCTAAACAAAACGCAAATAAAATCAGCCAGAAAAGACTTCCTTTTCGGGCGAAAGCTTGCGCCATGCTTTCACCAATTGGAAATAAGCCCATGTTCAAACCAAAAATGAAAAAGGTCAGCCCTAGAATGACAAAAAGCAGGCCCAAAAGAATGGACAATATATTTGGAAGGGGCTCTTGTAATACCACAAATTGAAAGAAAGCGATCACGCAGATGATAGGCAGAAGATCACGAAAGCTTCCCAACATTGCTTTAAATAACGCAATCATTGCTTTCATGGCTTCTCCCTTTAAAATATTTTCAGCTCTTAGGTTGCTCAACGTTTAAAGTCACGTCCACTACTATCTCTGTTTTTTTATAAAAATGAGAACTTTAGCACGATTGATCAAAGAGGAAAGATCAATGCTTTATATTATTTTAAATCATTTAATTAAACAATAAGTCATTTATTAGTAAAATAAAAGCAATTAAAAATACCCTATCAAACCGTTCAAATGCTTAGGATTTTCCGTCAATATCGGCTAATAAAGTGGCAGCCAGAAAGCCACAAGCCAAAGCGCTTTGTACCGTAGTAAATAGATAATCCCGGTCACTTATCTTTGGTCAGGATATTAGGACGTTCAAGCGACTGCTTTTAATAATTATCATGGCTAAAATAGCCGTGTCACACTCCCTTTAATAAAGTGTGCCATGCTTTACCATCAAGATGCACCATATGTTGATGATCTCCGGCTTCAAAAAAAAATATTAGCCAGCGTCAACAGGCGCTGACCCATGAGGGTTTACAGTTTATAGGCGGGACTCAATGGTCGAATCGTACCGGATTGACAGTCGCTAAGTAACTTATTAATTTCAGTTTCTTTCACCAGTTCGAATTCCCGATCCAGTTCCTCTTTCATTGCCTTTAGTTTGAGCCAATGAGGCCCCGAAATAACCTCCATGGCATAACCCTGCGTATCTTTGACAATGAGCGCCTTAGCAATATGATCTTTAGGGATGTGCAGCACTTCGGCACTCTCACGACTGGTAGAGGTTTTTGGATGCGCCACCAGCTCATAATCAATTTGATGTTTTAATCGATAAAATTTTACCCTTTCTGCCATAGCCAAGATTTTGCTCTTAATAATGCTTAGTTTGTCTCATTCCTTTTTTAGGGATTTTACTTCAATCCAGTACGCTTCCTTACAAGGCTATCATTGAGTAACGCTTTAATTAACTAAAAAGTGTAGTCCGGTACACAGATATTTACTCCAGTTGATTAAGCTATTTAATTGCCGCTCATCGGTCATTACCCAAAGTGTCATGTCAAGCTTTATAAGCCCCCTTATCTGTTCCATACAGAGACTGGCATCATTCTTTTTATGCCACAAAAGCGCTGTCCCCTGCTGCTACAAAAGTGCTGAGGTTGTTTCAATCAGCAGGGTATTTTGAAAACATCCCCGGTGAATAATATTTGCGAGACATTATAATGCGGTGCGATTTTCAAAATAATAGCGGCAGCACTGTTGTGAAAACGCTGGGCAATAACGGCGGAAGAAATATGATTGCCAATATTGGTAATCATCCCGACAAGCATCGGCCACTAGTCGATAATATGTGGGGTCACGGAAAAATCAACCGGCACTGCATAAATTCCCCTGTCCTTTGTGGTTTTCGCCGCAAATTCTAGGCTCATTGCAGCTTCGCCTTCAAAACTGTTGATCTGGACCAAATTCAACAGACTAGAAATGCCATCAAATAAGCGGCCCATGCTGCTGGTTGAATGGCTGTTGATATTATTGGAGAGCATTTTTGACAGCTACTTAATGGTTAATAATTCAAAGGTCAATAATCACTTAATAACTTTTTTCGAGGCAATATTTCCACCATAAATTTCATATAAAAGCGCAATAGCTGGGCTGAGCGATCGATTACTGTGTTTATTTTCCAGCAATATAAAGCAGTAGAATAGGTGCAATCTCAATACTCAATGATTTACTGGACGCGAAAGAACCGGAATTATCCTATAACCGATTACACTTTGATTGGTGGATAATGCTTAATGGAAAACCCTATGGATCATTCATTAGACACAGCAAAAAAAAGCGGAAATCTGGTCTGCAATCCCTGTTTTATCGTCCACCCCGGCCCTGCGTATAAAACCGGCCCAAGCGTATTAAACTGGGAAATTTCAGAAGAAAAAACCCATTGATCAGTCACTATTATTCAAGCAGATCTGCACTGGGATGTCACCAAAAAGACCTTTTTAATTCAATTAGCAGGTCTTGGTCTAATGTTAATGGCAATAACATGCTAGCTGCTGCACTAGTAGCAGTTGACTACGTTGCATATTAGATCCACCCATTAGTGATTTATTTTAATTTTGCATAAATTTATCAGTAAGTTAGAATTATTTCGAGAGTCTCTATCAAGTTGGCTCCTACTGAGGTTAAAATGTAAATAACAAAGGCCTGCATCATATTGGCCCTGATCTTTCACTTGTGACCCAGGGCTAATTAAAGAGAAAGTCTAGTTAACTAATTTAATACATCAGCTAGCGTTTTATCGCCGTTAAATAATTCAAAGACTTTGCCACCCAGCTCAGACTTGCCTATTGCGTAGGTCAGTACATTGGCAACATCCTCGCGGTTAATGATCATTTCCTGTTTGCTATCAGGCCTCAGAGTTTGTATTTTACCTGTGGCGTTGTTATCTGTTAATAAACCGGGTCTGAAAATGGTGTAATTTAGCCCGCTGCGCATCAAATGTTCGTCGGCCATGTGTTTGGCAACCATGTAAGGCCGCATTTCTTCAGTACCTTCGGAAGGATGGTCAGCGCCAATAGAGCTGACCATTACAAAATGTGACACATTAGCCGCTTTTGCGTAATCTACCGCTTTACATGCGGCCCATAAATCAATAAGCATCGTTTTGTCAGCGCCTGTTTTGCCTCCGGAGCCGGCACTGAAAATGACCTGATCACAATCTTCAAACGCTTGGCTGAAGTCATTTTCCAAATTCCCTTCAACAATGCGTAGTTTATCACTGGCAATATCAGCCAATTTAGCCTTATCGCGCACTAAAGCTATCACTGTTTTGCCATCGGCCAACAATTGCTTTGTCGTCATTTTAGCGATTTGTCCGCTTGCACCTATAATTAGTGTCTTTTTCATTTTATCTTCTCCTTAGTAAAGCTGCACTCACAGAATCTGCCGGTAACGGCATAATCTGATAAGAGCTTATAAAACCGAAAAAAGTCTCCCGAGATCACCATCTTCGGCAGATGGTGTAGATTCTTAGCTGATTCAACGTCCCCTCAATAAACGATAAGGAGCACACACAATCAAATAGGTCATGTTTTACTCCTTTGGGCACAAGCATCTAGTTTCTAATATGCTACACCTTAATATTTTTCATTGCACCCTGCCCACTTTTGTCTGGGTAGCGATAGCACCTTTTTAGACTCTCTTATCGCAAAAGAATGAATGAAGTGATCAATGATTGCGAAGGAAAATCAGACCCTTTTAGCAAGGTTTGCAGCCTAAAAACTATCTAAAAACACTAAGCCCCTTTGCTATTACATCCCACCGCACACCCGGAGTGGTTATATCAAAAGTCAAGCCTAACAAGGTAACCGGAAGTGTATTCTCTATAGCCGACTTTCTCCGGAACCCCTTGCCATTCGCAAACTGTTAACCTTTAATCCTAAATAAGTGATTAGTGACTGATTTTTCTATGAAATATGAGCTAATACTCATGACGAGCATCGCAAGTGCACTATCAATAAAAACCTACAGTGGCCGGTTCTGTTATGATTAATTTTCTTGCTTTAATTCCAATAAATAAAATCAGGCGAGTAAAATCTTAAACTGATAAATATGAAAAAACGTGAATGATTAAAATTGTATATTAAGGATAACTCTTAAGGGTAATTTATGATTAAACAATTGGATCTGCTGCAAGGTAATATAGATATGGAAACCCTTTTCGAATCTATGCCCGTTGCAATGGCTTTAACCGACAGAACAGGCCGGTTGCTCCTAGTCAACCATAAAATGGCATTGCTCAGTGAACAGAATGTAAGCGACCTTATTGGACGCAAAGTTGAAGAGGTAAGTAAAGAAGCCGCTGAGAATATAAAATATGAGTTCCGTATGTTCGATGCAGGATTAGATGTGCCTAATCGAGAATTAAAAATTGGGGAAAAAATATGCCTCGCATCGGTTAAACCCGTTCGTGACAACGATGGATTAGCTGTTGGTGTAATGGCTGCTTTGACCGATATCACTAAACAAAAAAAAATTGAACGAGAGCTTGCCGAAGCCAATAAACAATTAAAATTGTTAGCCGATAATGACCCATTAACCAATTTATTAAATGCCCGCGCTTATTATCAAGTCTGTGAGCGAATGATGAGTATCGCATTTCGCCACAATACTCCATTTTCTGTTCTCTTTGTTGATCTTGACCACTTTAAAAAGATCAATGACACATACGGACACTATGCTGGGGATCTCCTTCTCAAAGCAGTCTCTGCCTGCATATCAGAAACTTGTAGAGAAAGTGACCTTATCGGTAGAGTTGGCGGCGAAGAGTTTTCTCTCTTTCTACCGGAAACAGACATCTCAGGCGCGATGATTTTTGCTGAAAAATTGCGTTCTAATATTGAGCAGTTACAGCCCCCTATTGGCACAGATAAAAATACAAGTATTACAGCCAGTATTGGGGTTGCATCAAAATTGAGACACCATAAAGCAATAGTCGATATTCAACGGGATGCGGATCATGCGATGTATCATGCAAAACACGAAGGCCGTAATCGAATTTCATGTCTATCTGTTGCGTTATGCGGAACCGGCAATGTCTCAATAAAAAAAGTAGTCTAAAAAATAGGAAAGCCAATCTTTAGCTAAAATTTGGGCTGCAAAAGTAATTGTACAGCTGCGATTTATGGATGCTGATATTATATTGATTCGGCGGCTATTTAGCGGGAAATATTATTGGTCGCCGTTAACAGAAAAACGTCGCGTAGTCTGTCCGTACAAAAATATTAGCGCGCAGAGTTTGCTACCAGTGCTATCAAGTATCACTCCAACCAAAATCAAGATTATCTCAGTATCGATTTTGATTGCATAAGCGTATTAAAATGCACCCAAGAGAGCTGGCAGTATCGTTTTATCAAGTCCAATGCAGAAGGTTTTAGCAACGTTTTCGGCCTAAAAGTCAATTGAAAATACTCAGCGCACTTTGGCCACGCCCCTCTAAAAAAATCCCTCATTTATTTTTTGCTTTCAAAAAACAAGATCTCGATGTTGTTCGTCATTGGCTATAAAACCACAGTTCGCATCCGTTCGAAGCAACATTTTTGGGCAATAACCTTTATTGCTCAATTTCTTCTTGTGGTTTAGAAAAATAGTACCCTTGGGAGAAATCAACGCCTAAATCATTTAAAATCTCATAAATATTTCTTGTCTCAACAAATTCAGCAATCGTCTTTATATTCATCTTTTTAGCAAAAAGTAAAATACTTTCAACGGTTGCAAGTTGAGCGGGGTCATTGTCTATATTTTGGATTAAAGAGCCATCTATTTTTATATAGTCCACATCTAATTTTGATAAATAATTAAAGTTAGAATAACCTGATCCAAAGTCATCTATAGCCACTTTACAACCGTATTTTTTAATACGTTTTATAAAAACGGACAGTTGATCAAATTTCTCTATCCCTTCAGACTCTACTATTTCTATAATTAATCTATTTCCGCATCGATACTGTTCAAGATAATCCATCAACATGCTTACAACGGTCACGGATTGAATATCTTGAAGTGTAAAATTGATAGAAAAATCACAGTTATTGTCTGCAAACTTTTCAAATGATTTCCTGATCATAATCATAGTAAGCTTATGATAAAGCTTCGCTTTTTTAGCATGTTCTAGAAAAAAGAACGGTGTCAGGATTTTATCATTTTCTTCTTTCAAGCGGATTAGACACTCATATTTAGTTATTTTTTTGGTTTTATTATTAAATATGCCTTGATAAAACGGCT
The DNA here is from genome assembly GCA_047629075.1 of Psychromonas sp. GTDB lineage: Bacteria > Pseudomonadota > Gammaproteobacteria > Enterobacterales > Psychromonadaceae > Psychromonas. The sequence goes on from JBLHWW010000116.1 coordinate 6,645, forward strand.
CAAATTTATCGTTAAGGATTCCCTCTTTTATACTTGCTATCACTTTTATATTTTCTGCTATTTTTTTGTATAAATTCATATTATCATTAAAAAAAGTAACTGTATTATTGTCTTTTTTATTTTCTTTTAAAGCCATATGGGCAAGATTGTATATCTCATGTTTTGTGCCATTAGCCGCCCCGCAAGATAAAAGCAACGTGATTTTATCGGCTAATATATTATACTCTTCATTCTCCAGGTCAGTAATCAACTCTGCTATAGTATTTTTCTTATGTTTATCTAATGGATCTTCGCAAAAAACAGCAAACTCATCTCCACTTATTCTAAAAACGTCAGAATATTTACTCTTAAGAATAGAGGCAAAGTGTTCTAAGGTTTTATCTCCTTTTTCATAGCCGTAGTAATCATTAATATCAGAAAACCTGTCTATATTAATAAGAATAAGCGTAACCTTTTCACTCTTGACGTTTTCTAGTTTCTCTATAAGTGCACTTCTATTTTGTAAACCGGTTAGCTTATCTTTATACTGTAGTTTAATAATTTCGTCTTTTTTTATTAGTTCTGTGACATCGGTTCTTGACGCTATATAGCTTACAATCTGTCCATCGTCATCTAGAATAGGCATTATTAACGTCTTCACATAATATGTGGAGCCGTCTTTTGCACGATTTTTTAGCGTGCCTTTCCAGACTCTTTTAGCGGTGATAGTAGTCCACATATTTTTAAATATGCTATTACTGTTACCCGGATGCCTTACTATACTGTGATTTTTGCCAATCAATTCTTCTCTGGAGTAGCCTGAAATTTTACAAAAATTATCATTGACATAAATAATACTCCCCTGCGTGTCAGCCTTTGACACAATAGAACTCTTATCTAAAAGTTGTTTATATTGATTTAAGTTCTTATCTGAGACATTAACTAAGTGTACAAGTGAATTTAGCATATTACTGCTGCTTATATTTTCTGGAGTCTCATCTCTATTTTGGACAATGTCTGCTTCAGACAAACTCAACGTGGTTGTAGTGACAGTTAAAAGTTTATTTTTTATTTTTGAATGAAAAAACTCTCCATAACAGAAAAACCCACTCGAAGGAGCAATTTTTTCAATCAATCCAAGTTCATAATCCAAACATTTTTGGGGAAATACTTTTCTTGCAGCACATGAATAAATATAGGTAGCTTCAACTGGATTAGATATTATATTTTTATATAAATCATATGAATTTGAGGGTATCTCTGCATTGTTTGTTATTGAAAATTTTACTTTATCGCCATTTTTAAAATGACCTAAATATATAAATCCCCCCTCTTCCGTCACGCTCATTGCTATTCTGGCAACACTAATTTCATCTTCTATTTTTAGCAGTGGGAATTCTACTGCGCTGAGGGGGAAATCATCTAAAATATTATCTCCCAAATAGTATTGGTAAATTTTATTGACCGGCGTGTGATCTATCTCATAGATAATATTACCCACAGCCTTAGTAACAATCATTTCTGTACCGATAGACACACAGCTGAAGGAATAATTTGAATGTGCATGTAAGCTATCACTATTCAGCGCACACAGGACAATGCCCTCAAAATAAATTTTATCATCATAGATGACAAAGGTTTTCTCATCTAAAAAATTATCGCCGGCGTTTCCACCAGAGATGGGGATATTTTGTTTTTTAGATGCAAGCCCTTCTAAAAAACATTCAGAATCACCTTTGAATGCTTCACTAAAAGCGATAACGGCTTTGGTATTTTGAGACACAATTTCAGCTGACGCTTTCTCACCCGTTATAAAATTTGTTTGCGGGTAATAAAAGAGTTGAAGATTGGTCTTTTTAAAAAGAGAAAAAGAAAGTTGAATAGTATTATTTTTGCTAACGCCAGAAGCTATCTCGCCGGCCGTTGAGCAGCCGATGATCGTGGCATGTGGAAGTTTGAACTTTAAACTATTTAACACTTGCTGAACATTGTCAATATTCAAATCCCCACTAAAAACTTGAATTAAAATAGAAATATCAGCTTCTTTAAAATTTTCATCTATAAAAAATTCTAAATCCTTTTTTGTTTTAAACTGGTAGTTTATTAACTTCATTTAGCACTCGTCCTCTTATTGCCGTGCTCTATTAAATTTATTTAACATTGCATGTTTCGGTCTTATACAATCGTTGATTTCAGTTTAAAGTGGAATAGTTTAATTTTTCAAATCAATGAAATACTATCATTTATGTATTTAAAAGAGACAGAAATGATAGTGTTATGCCTAAAAAAAAGGATCATAAGGAGTAAAATTAGAGATCTATCAGGTCTTAAATTTGATTGTCACTCGATACCATCATTTTAGCAACTGGAATAAGTCATTAACACTAAACTAAAAATGGGAAAGGAAATTTTTACTAAGATCTGCTTGTAACCGTAATGCTGCAGCGGCATTAAGCTTCAGAAGGGACATTTATGGGTGCTAATATTATATTGATTAGGGGATTATTTCGCGGAAAATACCATTGGGGGCCATTAATAGAAAAACTTAGCGCAGCCTTTCTGCACAAAAATATTAGTCCCATTGATATTCTAAGTTGAGAAGAACTGTCTTCTGAAATTTCCCCCTGCTCAATCGAAGCAATGGTAGAGAGTATTAGCTCTCAACGGGCATTCGAGGACAAGGTCGATATTATATCACTCTCTATGGGTGGTCTGATTGCGTTAAAATGGGTCAAAATGTACCCAATTGAGGTAGGCAGTACCGTTTGTATCAATACTAGTAAAAGCGGTTTTAGCCCATTTTTCCAACGTTTACTGCCTAAAAACTACTTAAAAAATACTCAGCGCTTTTGGGCACGTCCCTTGCAAAGGGAGTCTCTCATTTATTCTATGGTATCGAACCAAAAAATGAATATCGATGTTATCAGTCAGTGGGTATCGATCGAAAGGTTGCATCCGATCAGGCGGGTTAATGTTGTTCGTCAGTTGTTTGCAGCTTTAAGATTCGCGGTAAAGCGACCAAATTGGAGGCTGCTGTTTATATCCTCAATACAGGATGCTTTAGTCAGCTGCCAAGCAAGTCAGGCGATGGCTATTCAGTGGAAAGTAGCGTTAATCAATAACCAACTAGATGGGCATGACATTCCATTGGACAACCCTGACTGGTTGTGTGAACAATTACTTAGTTGATTACAAGACTAAGCAGATTAAACTTTCCAAATATCTAATCAACAATAGCCAAGCGACTATATAATTCATTGATAGCACCCAAAATGACAAATATTAGGCACCTGCTACCTTAGAAATGACTAGGTGCAGATCACACCCAAAGGCCCTGAAAATACAGTGATAATCAGCAAAACGTAGAGGAAATATTAAATCACAGCTATTACGCCACATGAATATTACGCAGCAACAAGCGGCTGAAGTCGTTTTCCGGTAGCGGTTTAGAAAATAGATAACCCTGTCCGTAATCACATCCAGCAGCATTCAGCAAACGCCGCTGCTCCTCAGTTTCTATGCCTTCTGCGATGACCTGCATACCCAGTTTGTGGGCCATCATAATGATCGCTTCACAGAGTATCATATCATCCGAATCCGCTTTAAGATTACGTACGAAGGATTGATCTATTTTAAGGTTGTCGATATGAAACTTTCTGAGGTAGGACATAGATGAATAGCCAGTACCAAAATCATCAAGTGACACCTCAATGCCGTGATCACGGAACGCCAGCAGCTTGTCCATCACTATACTGCTACTGCCATCAAGCAGAAGACCCTCGGTGATTTCAATAATGACAGCCTGCCCGGGCAGGCTGAGTGCCTGTAGATGTTCAAACCAGCTGTCAATGTCGTTCCCACCTTCACGGAACTGTACCGGGGACTTGTTGATACTTACCTGAAAGTCATCATGATACTCACGACGCCAGTGGGCAACCTGATCGACCGCCTGACGGAATACCCAGTCCCCTATTTCAACAATGCGACCCGTTTCTTCGGCAACGGGAATGAATTCTGCAGGGCTCACTATACCGAGTTCAGGATGATGCCAGCGAATCAAAGCCTCGGCTTTACGAATGTGACCTGTCTTCAACGCCACGATCGGCTGATAGTAAAGCTCCAGCTGATTATTTTTCAGTGCATCGCGTAAATCGTTTGCCAGTTGCCCCCCACGCTCTACCTGTTTCTGCATAGAGTTGGTGAAATAGTGGTAGCAGTTCCGCCCTTTATCCTTGGCCGAATACATGGCTTGATCGGCATTTTTTAACAGTATTTCGGTTGCCTCGCCGTCTTCCGGATAGAAGGTTATGCCGATGCTCGGTGTAATATAAACATTTTTCTCGCCCAGCAAGAATGGTTCGGCTAATTCGCACAGGATCTTTTGTGCTACACATTCAACACTTTCTGTGTTTTTCAACCCACCAATAATCACGGTAAACTCATCTCCTCCAAAGCGTGATACCAGATCTCTTTTGCGCACACAATTACGCAGGCGCTGTGCAACATCGATCAGAAGCTGATCACCCATATTATGGCCCAGAGTATCGTTGACTGCCTTAAAGCGATCAAGGTCGAGAAACAACAGAGCCACGTTTAGACCTCTACGCTGTGCTTTATTCTTTTCATGAAGCAGCTGCTCATGGAACATCTGCCGATTGGACAGCCCAGTTAAATTGTCGAAGTTCGCCTGTTTCCAGATGATTTTCTCAGACTTTTTCCTCTCTGTAATGTCAGAGAACTGTGCAACCCGGCGGTGGACGGATCGATCCTTATTATAAATGGAATTAATGCCCA
>JBLHWW010000117.1:0-11260 GCA_047629075.1 Psychromonas sp.
GTTAAATTGTCGAAGTTCGCCTGTTTCCAGATGATTTTCTCAGACTTTTTCCTCTCTGTAATGTCAGAGAACTGTGCAACCCGGCGGTGGACGGATCGATCCTTATTATAAATGGAATTAATGCCCAGTAAGGCAATATAGTTTTCACCATCTTTGTGGCAGTAATTGATCTCTCCCTGCCAATGGCCGGTGCTTTTTAGAGCTTGCTCCATGCGTTGATAAATCCGCTTATCCTGCTGCTTGGAGACGATGAATTTATGGCTTTTACCAGTGATCTCAGCGAGGGTATATCCGGTCATTTCAGTAAACGCCGGGTTGGTGGTAATGATATTGCCATTGCTGTCGGTAACAGTCATTGCCTCGCGACTGTTTTGATAAACCATACTGGCCAATTCCATCGACTCATCGGCTAACTTACGTTCGCTGATATCGGTATGCGTCCCACTCATACGCAATGGACGCCGATCCTGTCCGTAGTTAACGATTTTAGCACAATCCAGAATCCACTTGTACTCTCCCTGTTTGGTGCGCATCCGGTATTCAACTTTGTGTTGCGCAGTTCGCCCTTCCAGATGGTCAGTAACTGATTGCCAGACCCCTTCACAATCATCGGGATGAATCCTATCAAGGTTGATGCTTGTGCCGTTCTGAATTTCTTCAAAGCCGTACCCCAGCATTTCTGCCCAACGCGCATTTCTCTGTACTGTATCTGTTTCTATATTCCAGTCCCAGAAACCCAGTTCGCTACCTGACAAGACGGAGGTAAGCTGCTCCTTTCTTGCCCATATTTTGTCTTCGGCATGTTTCCTATCGGTGGTATCTAATATACCGGCAATCACAAATTGTATTATTCCATCGACCCGATAGCAAGACATAGTCATGTGGGCATAAACGCTCTGCCCATCCTTACCGATGAAACGTTTGTCGAGCGAATAAGCATCTCCTTCTCCCGTCAGCATCCGGTCATATTGGAACAAATCAAGATGCAGATCATCAAAATGAGTCAGATCAGGCCAGCTTAGCTGCAACAGTTCTTTTTCGCTATAACCGAGTATTTTACAAAACCGGGGATTTACCCTTAACCAACCTTTGTCCGGATGGGTAATGGCAATCCCAATGCTGCCCATATCAAACTGGGAGCGGAACAGAAATTCACTTTCCTGTAGCGCATCTGCGCTCTGGTTGCGTCGCAGTCTATGGACAAACAACATCCCCAGTAGAGACGTTATTAAAGGATAAAGTAGCAATATAGGCAGGCTGATATTGGAAAGTACCGCTAGCGCCTCTTCTATGGGAAAAATAAACATCAGCGCCAACATTACCCCATGGATGACGAGCCCAAACAGATATATTTCACGGAAAGATAGTGCTGACAAAGGATTCTGACGATAATAGCGCCAGGCAATGCCCAAAGAGCCCGATGATATAATCAGTAAAATGCCAATAACGACAGATTCCTCGCCGCCTAAAAACAACCGCAATGTAGTGGTTATCAGCATCGCAATTAAAGTAGGTATAGTACCAAAAAATAATCCGGAGATTCCGAGCAGCACCGAGCGGGCATCAAAAAGAATGCCCGGCGTATACTCCCAGGGCGTAAGCATGATCACAGTACCTATCAATCCCAGAGCAATACCAGTAAAAATAGCCCAGCAAGAACCGAATAATGTACGGTTCCTAGACGCGGCCATGTCATAGATGAAAAACATTGCCAGTAATAAAGCAGCATTATGGATCAAAGTGAGAACGCCAAAAGAGTTCATATATAATTCAGTCTATTATTCATTGTTCTATTGTTCTCTATTTGCGAAGGCAGAGTGCCCAATAATAACAATTAAGCGGGAAAATAGCTCACAACAATTTGATATGTATTGTTAATATTTAGATGTAAAAATATCTATGCGGATGAAATAACAATCCGGATTAAAGTCCGCACAGTTGCTTTTTCATATTGGTATTTTGACTCTTTTTATAGAAATGGGAGGGGCTTGGTCTTTTTTAACTAAGGGGGGTTCCATTTATTTTTATTTTAATGGCTATAACGCTTGTTTATTAATTTATTTAATCAAACTCAGGCATGAAGAAATTAACCAAATTCCTGCCTGATGTTTTTGATCGGTAGATGGCCTGATCTGCTTTTTTAATTAAATCAATCAACTTTATTTCATCATCGGGGAACATTGAAATCCCAATCGATACGCCTATTTCAAGATCGCTGCCGGACAGATCAACAGGCTCGTTAATCGTCCTAATAATTCGCTCAGCCACCTGCAAAAATTCATTTTTTATTTTGGGCTTATTAAGAACAAAAATAAATTCATCTCCCCTTAAACGGGCTACGGTATCTGACTGCAGTACTAATTCCAACAACCTTTTCAAGATCACTTTAAGCAACTCATCTCCAACATTGTGACCAAATGTATCATTAATTAACTTAAACCCATCAAGGTCCAGAAACATCACCGCCAATCAGCACTGCTAGCGTTCACAATGGGCTATTTTTTGGCCTAAACGTTCGATCAGCAAGGTCCGGTTTGGCAAATCGGTCAATGCATCATAAAAAGCTAAATGCTTAAGATGTTCATCTTTATGCCAAAGATTAGTAATATCGCTAAATACCGAGACGTAGGGCAGCGCTCTACCTTGCTCATTTTGCACCATATTAATCGTCATCCGCTCTAAATACAGATCGCCATCTTTGCGGTGATTCCATATTTCGCCAGACCACTGCCCCTGCGTGATTATATTTTCTGACATTGAAGTATAGGACGCTTGACTGTGACGGTAAGATTTAAGAATACGGGGTGTCTGGCCAATCGCCTCTGATGCGTTATAAACGCTAATATGACTAAATGCAGGATTAACTGACACAATAATACCACTGCCATCGGTTATCAAAATACTATCAAGGGTACTGTCAAAAAAAACAGGCCGCTAATTTTAGTTGCGCTGCAGTTTCTTTTAGAGAAGTCACTTCACTCGATTGAATTGAAAAACCTTTAACTGAGCCATCAAAATCAAAATTGGGAATATAATCTGCGAGGATATGACTAATATTGCCATTTTTTTTTCCAGCTTCAACTCAAAGCGTTGCGCTTCACCGGCTAAAACAGCTTGAATATAGGGATCATTCAGGGCATATACCCATTTTATTAAATTAGTGTTCACTCCGTTGGAATTTAAAACATTTCACAAAGTATTAACACGCAGCACAGTTTGAGAATAGGTTCGCTAGGAAATAAGTGCGAAAATAAGCAAATGAACAGCTTGCTTGCATTTTATGCTTCATAAAATTTACTCAACATTAAGCATTGAGTAAAACTCCCTTCCTAGCAGCGAATTCTTTAGCCGATTTTGTAGAGCCTTTAGAGCCTTTAGAGCCTTTAGAGCCTTTAGAGCCTTTAGAGCATGCAAGAAAAAACCATCAACCTCAATAATGCTTATTTGCGTCGAGTAAAAAGAAAGGTATGTCACCAAAAATACTGTTTTTAAGATGAATATTGCAAATGAATGCAGTCTTCCGTTGTGTTAAATACTATAAGTTAATGTCACTTTTTCTAAAATATGACACTTTTACGCTTGGATAACGATTTATTGCCTTATTCTTAAATGTCTTTTGGCAGTTTTTTGCAATAATATCTTTGTGTTACCAGCTCACGCCCATTTTTTTAACATAAGAGTAGGCAATGAAGATATTTGGATAAATCATCAAATATAGTCTAAAATAACCCATTGACAGTGATTTCCACCTGCGTTGACTGAATTGAGCAGTCAATAATCTTTATTTGAGCTCTTTCGTGCCATTTGTTATATTTAATTTATTTTCTGTTGATATAGATTTCATCACTTTCACCTTCAATAAGTTACGCCTGTTGGTAGATACAGACAGCAATATTGTGAAACAGAACCTTTTAATAACATTCAGTGATCACAAGGCAAACATCTGAAATGCATAATTAAACTTAAAATCAATCTGTCATGACATAAAATCCTTCGCATTTAATCTTTAATTGACTGATTATTTTGAATTTTTTAATGTAGCGTCCTTACGCTCCCGATGGTGTTGGCTCAATCTAATCATTTTATAAGCAGTTATATTGAGCATTTGATTTATATCAATCATGATCTGTATTTATTACCTTAAAATAACAATCTAGTTGTTATCTAAATGTTAAGTATTTATAGTGAACAGTATTATTTATTAAAAAAAACTTTGTTAGCTGCAATATTTATTTGCATTAGCGCCGTTTAATCGGGAAATGTATATTTCCACGAACAATCAAAAGATATCAGATATAAAAAACATCTTCACGCCGAATAAGGCAAAGGGATATAAAGATTCGAAAATAGAGAGGTACCTAATGTCAACCGCAAACATACTTATTGTTGAAGATGAGTTAGTCACACGTAACATGTTAAAAAGTGTTTTTGAAGCAGAAGGATATAATGTTTTAGAAGCGAATGATGGTAATGAAATGCACCAAGCCATCAAGGAAAATAATATTAACTTAATTATTATGGATATTAATTTACCCGGTAAAAACGGACTGTTATTGGCACGAGAGTTGCGTGAACATGAAAATATTGCGCTTATTTTTTTAACTGGGCGTGATAATGAAGTTGATAAAATACTGGGGTTGGAAATTGGTGCAGATGATTACATCACTAAACCTTTCAATCCTCGAGAATTAACCATACGTGCGCGCAATCTGTTAACGCGTACCATGCAAGATAGTATTTATGCTGAAGAAGCAGGTAAAAAAGTAGAAAATTACAAATTTAACGGTTGGACACTTGAAGTCGAGAGTCGCTCACTGATTAGCCCCGACGGTGTTATATGTAAATTACCGCGCAGTGAATTCAGAGCTATATTACATTTCATTGAAAATCCGGGAAAAATTCAAACACGCGCAGATTTATTAATGAAAATGACCGGCCGAGAATTAAAAGCACAAGATCGTACTGTGGACGTTACCATCCGCCGTATTCGCAAACATTTTGAGAGTATTCCCGATGCACCTGAAATTATTGCGACTATTCATGGTGAAGGTTACCGCTTCTGTGGTGAAGTAGAATAAAAGCGCAAATTTTTATAACACAACATATATCAAGGCACGCTAAGTGCCTTTTTTATTGGCAAAAATTTATTTTTAACATGCAAAAAAACCTCACGATAACAGGACGCTGTATTACTCAGGAGATAGCCCAGCTTGAACTAAAAGGGCTAAGTTGGTCGCTGTACAGCAGTAGGTTTATTCAGTGGTCCCTATGTGTGAATAATAGCAAAGGGAACAAGCGACGAGTCAGTGGTAAAAAGATCCGTACCAAGGTTAATATAAGGCCCATACAAGCCCGCACCAATTAATGGCGAGTCTTTGATAAAGTCATAACCAAAGCCTAATTCTCCCTGAATATTACCTGCTAAATTAACATCTAATGATAAGTTAGCCCCTTGAGTGCCGCCATCGGAATCAACCTTTGCTCTGATCACACCAAGTACTAATGACGGTGTGTAATACTAATCCGCATAAATATCTGACCTATCTTAGTTGTTAAAATTAACGCTAGCTGCGTTGTTTTCAATCTCAATAGCCAGCTATTGCTCAATCAAACGTCTTGCTATCATTATTTTTTCCTGCGCAATTTTAGACCATTTGCTTATGCGGATTGGAATAACTGCCGTTTAACGATCACTTTAAACCAATGTAAGCCTTTGTATCAAAATATGACTGTTTACTGAAGGAATAGCAGCGTAACTTAGTGATGAACTTAAAGCCACAACACAAAATAAAATACCTGAAACACGTTTTTTCATTATTAATTCCTTATTGAACTTTGCCTTTTTATGGCTAAAATTCACTTTTATGTAAGTCAACTTTCAGTGTATAGGTTAGAAAAATTGAGTTGTTTGACAAAGAAATGTTGCTGACTCATATTATGGATTCGTATTCTGCTGTTAACTGTCAATACAAATTTAATTAATATAAGAATTTTAAAATATAACCGTTAGCTTCATGACAGTCCCGTGCAGGGCAAGATTTGAAATGCTTTAGTTTACCAAAAATTAAATTTATTCAAGTAAAATCTTATTTAAATGAACAAAATCTGTAGCACAATCTTTTCGTAACACATATCACTGAATTTGCTTGCTGATGCTTGGCCTGTAAATGACTCATTAGTTTCAGCAAGTTTAAACTTGTATGTCAGACCATCAATAAGTTTTCAGTTTGTTTTTTATCTCATTCGCCAAGCATTTTCATTCAAGGATACCTCTGTCAGAGGCATTTATTCTCTGCAGACTAGGGTCTGTTCGCCTTTAGAGTATGAATTTTTTTCAATCTAAAAGTGTTCTGGGCAAGGCATGCTTGGTTTACATAGTTATTCTATGTAAACCAAGCATAACCGAACACAGGATGCTTTTAGATCAACCAGAAGGGCTGTATTTGTGGATACGATCGACTACGTTGTCGCCTACTTATGCAGAATAACAACAGGTTCCAGGCTCTACCTTGTATAAAGCACTCTCAAATTGCGATAAAAATGCACACAAAAGGTCAACAGACCCTAATGTCCCCTTGGTGCATTTAAAAACGCGGCTTATACCAAAAAAATTAAATTACGATCTTAATTAAAAGGTAAAAATATCCATTTAAATCAACAATGAAGGATTTATGATTTTTTACAATGTAATAATTTCTGTTGCTATTAATAAATGTAGCCAAGCGTGGCATATTTTGATCAGTGATCTAGAGAGAGTGCACACACGCTGTTCAAGAGATTGAATCGACATGGGGATTTAATCGAATAGGTATTGTGTTATCGGTAACAAACTCAAAAGTACGACCACAGAGAGCACAGAGGCGCTGAGCGCCACACAGAGTAAAGAGTCCTATATAAGGTCCCGTACACAATAGAATTATCCCCCACCTTTCTATTAAAGAGGATGATCAAATGAGATAAGCCTATTCATTTTTTTACTTTTTTAAAAGCAAAAAAAAAGCTTCACGATAACGTGAAGCTTTTTTTAAACTGGTGCCCGAAGCGAGACTTGAACTCGCACACCCATAAGGCGAGGGATTTTAAATCCCTTGTGTCTACCGATTCCACCATTCGGGCAAAACTTTAAAATTTGGAGGCGGAACCCGGAGTCGAACCGAGATGGATGGATTTGCAATCCACTGCATGGCCACTCTGCCATTCCGCCAATATACTTCTGACCCCGACTATAAATGCTCAAGGTCGTGTTCGATAGTTTGAACACTTATCAATTTAAATTTGGAGCGGTACACGAGACTCGAACTCGTGACCCCGACCTTGGCAAGGTCGTGCTCTACCAACTGAGCTAGTACCGCATCACATTTTCCATGATTTAGTTATTACAAGTAAACTCGCAAATCTAGTCAATTCTTATCAAGGTTGGTCTCGACGAACTTAACTAATACCGCATCACATTTAAATTTTCATCTTAAGGTTGCTAGTAAACTAAATCCCCTCTCGATGTGTGCGCATTCTAATGATTATTAGAAATGAGTCAATACACTTTAAGTGTTTTTTTATCATTTTTATACTGTTAGCTTCTTTTTTGAACGAACCGATGACTTAACATACTAATTATTATGAATTTTTACTCAGTGCTGGCCATGCCGCGCGCAAATATACAATCATAGACCAAAGTGTTAATCCGGTTGCTATATATAAAGCGATGAAACCTAACCACTCCATGGTGATTGAATTCTGCCAAATCAGTAAAAAAAGAGCACTCATCTGAGCAACTGTTTTTACTTTTCCTACCCATGAAACAGCAACACTGGATCTTTCCCCGAGTTCTGCCATCCATTCTCGAAGAGCAGAAATGATTATTTCCCGGCAGATCATAACCATAGCAGGAATTGTTATCCAAATAACAGCGTAGTGTTCCACGATCATAACCAATGCCACCGCGACCATTATTTTATCAGCCACTGGATCTAAAAAAGCACCGAAAGCAGTCTGTTGATCCAGTTTTCTAGCGAGGTAACCATCCAAATAATCCGTTATCGCTGCGGCCAAAAAAATAAAAGCAGCGGTAAAGCCACCCCAGTTAACGGGTAAAAAATAAAACAATACAAAAATGGGGATTAAAAAAAGTCGAAAACCCGTTAATATATTTGGGATGTTTAACATTAAAATGTCCTTTGATGATCGATCCCCAATTAACTGGGAAATACGAGTTTGCAGATTTACAACCAGCTTGATTATAAGCTATTTTTGCATTTTATGGTTTCATTATGCAAATCCTAAAGAGTAATTTATGGGATTAACATTTTAATTTTATCAATTATGCAAGGTGTCATAAATTTTTTCAGCTAATGAAGTACTTATGCCGGGAATTTTTTTCAATTCATCAATACCTGCGGACATTACCCCCTGTAATCCACCCAAATGATTTAATAATGCCTGACGGCGTTTAGTGCCTACTCCAGCGACATTTTCTAATGTACTTGTCCGTCTTACTTTGTCACGCTGCTGGCGATGCCCCATAATGGCAAAACGATGCGATTCATCACGGATTTGCTGTATTAAATGCAGCGCAGGTGAATCACTGCTAAGTTCAATAATTTCGTGGCTCCCGGCTAAAATCAATGTCTCTAATCCAGGCTTACGGCCTTCGCCTTTGGCAATACCTATCAATAACGGGTATTTATCTTTGAAATTTTCTTCAAGAGAACTAATAATATTTTCAGCTTGATTTAATTGCCCCACACCGCCATCGATAAAAATAATATCAGGAATATTTTCTGTCTCCTGCAGCGCCTTAAAGCGTCGCGCGAGCACTTGCCCCATTGCCGCATAGTCATCACCAGGCGTAATACCAGTGATATTAAAACGACGGTAATCAGATTTTTTTGCCCCCTCACGATTAAACACAACACAGGATGCCACTGTTTTTTCCCCCATCATATGTGAAATGTCATAACATTCCATGCGCAAAATCGGTTTACTTAACTCCAACTTGTCCTCCAGCAACTGATAACGTTTTAATATGTTATTTTTTTGGCTGAGGTGGCTCTGTAATGCTATTTGAGCATTTTTTTGTGCCAGTTTAACAAACTTTGCACGCTCACCACGTACTTCTACTTTCAAGGCCGTTTTATAACCACAATATTCAGTGAATAAATCAGTAAAAACACCACGTTCAGCAAAATCATCACTGAGCAAAATTTCCCTTGGTATTGCGCGTCCATTTTGTCCGGACAGATAAAACTGGCTTAAAAATGCGCTTAATACTTCATCTTTAGTGGAGTTTTTAGGGATTTTAGGGAAATAATTACGGCTGCCTAATATCCGCCCCTGACGGACAAACAGCAAATGCACACTGGCAAAACCTTGATCATAACTAAAACCCACTACATCTAATTGTTCAATGTCACCGCTGACCCATTGCTGTTCCTGCACTTTTTTTAAGGATTGGATTTGATCACGTCGCAGCGCTGCTTTTTCAAATTCAAGGGTCTTACTTGCCGCTTCCATTTCATCAACCAGCTGATTAATCACATTTTGACTTTTACCCTGTAAAAAAGCACTGGCTAATTCAACCTGGTGTTGATATTCAGATTCTGGCATAGCCTTCACGCAGGGTGCAAGACAACGTTTTAATTGATACTGCAGGCAGGGACGGGAACGATTGTTATAATAACTGTCTTCGCATTGACGTATTGGAAACAGTTTTTGCATTAAATGCAGACTTTCTCTGACCGCCCCACCACTCGGATAGGGGCCAAAATAGGTCCCTTTTCGTTTGCTATTGTGGGAGCGTACTAAGGTCAGTTGCGGATGTTTATGGTCACTTAAAAACAGATAAGGGTAAGATTTATCATCACGTAATAACACATTATAATGAGGCTTGTAGCGTTTGATAAAGTTGTGTTCGAGGATCAATGCTTCAGTTTCTGTGTGCGTGACAGTCACTTCAATTCTGTCAATATGACTAACCAACGCTAATGTTTTAGGGTGTTTTTGGGTAAGGCTAAAATAACTGCTTAGGCGCTTTTTTAGGTTTTTTGCTTTACCAACATAAATCACTTTTTGTTGGTTAAACATCCGGTATACGCCCGGTTCAGAGGTAACCGTTTTTAAAAAAGTTGTCGGGCAAAACTCACTCATATAGAAATATAACCTCGCATAGAAAAGTACTTAACAAGGCTAAATTGTGCATTGTTAAGCCACTCGCACAAGATCAGCATGTCACATTGCATCTCTAATAAATTACAGCAGAGCAGTATCAAGCATGCCGTAACGTATCGCTAAATGAGTCAAACCAACGTCACCCTTTATACCGAGTTTATCAAACAAACGATAGCGGTAACTATTAATTGTTTTTGGGCTTAAACCAAGTTGCTCCGATATATCCACTACTCGCAAGCCCTTGGTTATCATTATCATAATTTGTAACTCTCTTTCCGAGAGCACACTAAAAGGATCATCAGCAGTCGGAGAGAGTTGTGAAAGTGCCATTTTTTGTGCAATTTCAGACGCTAAATAACGTTGTCCTGAATGCACCAAACGGATGGCATTTAATACTTCATCGGGGCCAGCAGATTTACTTATATAACCGGAAGCGCCAGCCTGCATTACTTTTGACGGGAAAGGATTTTCGGTATGCATGGTCAGCATAATGATTTTTAGGCTTTCATTTATACGCAAAATTTTATGCATTGCATCTAAACCACCGATACCGGGCATATTAATATCCATCAACACAACATCAGGGTGATTATTTCGGCACCATTTTACGGCCTCTTCACCACTTTGTGCTTCTCCAATAACTTTCATGCCTCGCACATCATCGATGATACGGCAAATCCCTGTACGAACTAATTCGTGGTCATCAACCAACAGAATATTTATCACAAAATTTCTCCGTTAATGCCAAAGCAACAACTAAAACATTAAGCTAAAAATAAAACAAGGACTATAAAAAAGAGATAACAACTGGGTAATAGTCTTTTATTAATCAGAGATTATGATAGTGAAAACAAACACAGCAGAGTAATCAAAGGGAAGTGAATATAACATTAAAAATTTATTTTTATAAGCAGAAAACACACGATTATTGAAGACATTTACATAAAAGAAGATAGAAGGTTGAAATTGAACACGCTAGAAATGATAAAACCCACTGCAAGCAGTGGGTTTTCTTAATTTGGCGGAGGAGGAGAGATTTGAACTCTCGGAGAGCTATTAACCCTCGCTGGTTTTCAAGACCAGTGCATTAAGCCGC
>JBLHWW010000118.1:0-11218 GCA_047629075.1 Psychromonas sp.
CATTTATCCATTTTATGGGATATATGCTCGCCAGCAAAGTGCTATTGAATCCGCTAAAATTTTAACTATTTTACAGTTTGTTTTTGTTGCTTTATCATTTGTCATTTTAGCGTATCTGTTTCTGGTTAATGATTTTACGGTGGATTATATTGCCACCAATTCTAACTCAGCGATGCCTTGGTATTACCGCCTATCTGCAGTTTGGGGAGCACATGAGGGATCCTTACTTTTATGGGTGCTTTTATTGTCCATGTGGAGTACGGCTGTTGCTGTGATGAGTAACCGCTTACCCGTTGAATCTTTGGCTCGCGTACTCGCTGTATTAGGGTTGTTGTCATTGGGTTTTTACTTATTTGTTTTATTAACCTCTAACCCTTTTGACCGTACTCTCCCCTATTTCCCCATTGATGGCCAGGATCTTAACCCTCTACTGCAGGATATCGGTCTTATTTTTCACCCGCCGATTCTGTACATGGGGTATGTTGGTTTTTCTGTGGCCTTTGCTTTTGCTATTGCTGCACTAATGGAAGGGCGGCTAGACAGTGCCTGGGCTAAATGGTCCCGCCCTTGGACAATGGCTGCCTGGACTTTCTTAACCCTAGGTATCGCATTAGGAAGCTGGTGGGCTTATTACGAACTCGGTTGGGGGGGGTGGTGGTTTTGGGATCCCGTTGAAAATGCTTCTTTTATGCCCTGGCTTGCAGGTACTGCTTTAATCCATTCATTAGCAGCTAGTGAAAAACGGGGTGTTTTTAAATCCTGGACAGTGTTACTTGCGATCAGCGCATTTTCATTAAGCCTACTTGGCACTTTTTTGGTGCGCTCAGGTGTTTTGGTTTCGGTGCACGCCTTTGCAAGTGACCCTACTCGTGGTTTATTTATATTAACCTATTTGATTTTAGTGATTGGTGGTTCTTTATTACTTTACGCGGTACAGGCATCTAAAGTAAAAAGTCGCGGTCGTTATAGTTTTATTTCCCGTGAAACCATGTTGCTCAGTAATAATATTTTATTAATAGCGGCTTTAATTGTGGTTTTATTAGGTACCCTGTTACCGCTTGTCCATAAAGAAATGGGCTTAGGCAGTATTTCCATTGGTGAACCCTTCTTTAACCGTATATTTACTGTTTTGATTGTGCCCTTTGCACTCTTTTTGGGTGTGGGCTCTTTAGTGCGCTGGCAACGTCAGAATTTAAGCGATTTATTCAAACCAATGGTTATCCTATTAGTCGTTAGTACCTTGCTCACGCTGGTCTTTCTATTAGCTTTTGCATCGCATTTCACTTGGCTCGCATTATTAGGTGTCTTTCTTGGCATGTGGATCTTGACCGGAAGCTGTGCGGAAATCTACCTGCGTTCGACACACCGTTTTAGCCTGTGGACCGGAATCAGAAAATTAGGTAATAGTCATTGGGCAATGACTATAGGTCATGCTGGACTTGCCGTTATGGTGATAGGTATCACTATGACCCAGAACTTTTCTATCGAGCGTGATGTTAAATTAAGAGTAGGAGAAAGTGTTCGCTTTGAACATTACAATTTTCATTTTGATGCAGTCAATGACCTGCAGGGGAAAAACTACAGCGGCATTGTCGGGCAATTTACCGTTAAACAGGATCAGAAAACGATCGCGGTGATGGAGCCTGAAAAAAGAATCTATACTGTGCAAAAGATGCCGATGACCGAAGCCGCTATTGACCCTGGTTTTACGCGTGATTTGTATATCGCCATGGGCGAAGTCTTACCTGACGGTGCTTGGGCGGTACGTGTTTATTATAAACCGTTTATACGCTGGATCTGGTTTGGTCCCCTGATGATGTCATTTGCGGGTATTTTGATGATGCTTGATCGCCGCTACCGGGTAAAAAAAGTTTCTAAATTAGAAGCGGAGGTTATCTGAATATGGTCAATAGTAGAAAAGTACTGACGCTCTCAATCCCTTTAGTGATCTTTTTGATTGCTTGTTATTTCCTGTTTAAAGGTCTGTATACGGATCCTCGAAAACTCGACTCTGTTTTAATAGGCGAAACTGTCCCGGAGTTTACCCTGCAGGATATTTATGACCCTGAAAAGCAATACAACGCCTCTATTTTTAGAGGCCAAAAGTTATTAGTTAATGTCTGGGCTACTTGGTGCCCAACCTGTTATGCGGAACATCAATTTTTAAATAAGTTGGCCGGAGAGGGGATGTATATTGTTGGTCTGAATTACAAAGACAATCGTATTAAAGCTATCAAGTGGTTAACCGATCTTAACGATCCCTATGCAATCAGTCTGTTTGATAAAGATGGTATGTTGGGGCTTGATCTGGGTGTTTATGGTGCACCTGAGACCTTCTTTATTAACAGTAAAGGTATCATTGTATATCGCCATGTCGGGGATTTAAATAACCGCAATTGGCAAGATGAATTATCTGCTATCTTTGATAATATGGAGTAACCGATGCAATTGATTTCAGTACCTCTGGATGTTAAGAATAGTTGTTTTAAAACAGTTAAGTTCAGTGCTTATCTATTTTTTCTTATGTTTTTTTTTAGTCCATTAGCTTTTAGTGCGACTGATTTTTTTGAATTTGATAATGCCCAACAAGAGCAAACTTTTAATGACTTAACAAAGCAGTTACGTTGCCCTAAATGTCAGAATCAGAATATCGCCGATTCCAAAGCGCAGCTCGCGAAAGATTTACGCAATAAAACCTATCAGCTGGTTAAAGAAGGAAAAAGTGAGGAGCAAGTTCTTTCCTATATGGTTGCCCGTTTTGGTAATTTTGTACGTTACGACCCGCCGATGACACCTGCGACTATTTTCCTGTGGCTTGGTCCCCTATTGTTTATTTTGGGAGGCGTCTATTTTATATATGCTCTGGTAAAACGACAAAAAAAACAGGATTATCAATTAGATCCTAATGAAAAACAACGTTTGCAAGAAATTTTAAGTAATAAAAAACCCACAGATAAAAAGTCACAACAAGGGCATAAGCAATGATTCTACAGTTTTGGTTGAGCAGTATTTTACTTATGATAATCGCCACTGCTCTGCTGGTTATTCCTTTTATACGTCACTATAAAAATGGCCGGCAAGGGGATCGCCGTAATCAATTAAATCGTGCATTATATGAAATTCGTTTAACGGAACTTGAAAACGATGAAGCACAGGATCTTATTGTTGATAAAGAAATATTCCGCAGTGAGTTACAACATAATTTACTCGATGATACTGTCGATAAAGAAACACAAAAGGATTATAAAAACAGTAAAATGTTATGGCTTCCGGCTGTCCTTATTCTGGTTTTGGGCAGTTATGGAATGTATACCTCGGTGGGTGCTTATCAGCAAGTTGCACAGTGGCAATCGGTTATGGAGCGTTACCCGGATTTACAAAATAAACTCTTTAATGATCAGGATAACCGTCCCAATGAGCAAGAACTGCGCGATTTAATGTTAGGTTTACGCACTCAACTAAGCCAAAACGATAATGATGCCGATGGCTGGTTATTATATAGCCGCTTAGCAATGGTTTTTAAGGAGACCGATGTTGCCTTAGATGCGATTAAAAAAGCGTTATTGCTTGATCCTAAGTCGCTCAATATACGGCTTGTTGATATCCAGTTGAAAATGCAGACGGGCGATGCTGACGGCCAAAATCAAGCGGAATACTTATTAACCGAGCTGTTACGAGAATATCCTGATGAACTGCAGGCATGGTCTATGTTTGCATTTATGGCCCTTGAAAAGCAGGACTATGCATTGGCCATCCAGCGTTGGGAAAAAATGCAAACGCTAGTTGATAATAATTCGTCCCAGGCAGAAACACTGCGTGACAGCATTAGCTATGCAAAACAGAAAATGTCTAAAGATACTGATAGTGTGATTGATAATTCTACTACCTCAGTGACTAATCCCGATAGCAGCATTGATAATCCGCCTGTTGCCATCGGTATGACTTATCGGGTGGAAATTTCTGTTGATGGTAATGTTGTTGTACCAGAAAAGGGTTTTTTATTTGTTTATGCTCAAGCCGTTGGTGGCCCACCAATGCCGATTGCAGCGCTCAAAATAAAACTACCTACTTTTCCTGCAACCATTGAGCTTTCCGATGCTAACTCCATGGTGAAGGGGGTAAAACTGAGTGATTATCCTAATTTCATTATTAAAGCACGTATTTCAGTTGATGGTAATGCAAGTAATAGTGTAGGACAGTGGCAAGGCCAAAGTTCCGCCATTGCCGCCGGAGAAAAACAAAACGTAAAAGTGCTTGTTTCACAACGTCTAGAGTAAATTTGTATTCAATCTAAAAAGTATAACGATCTGGGTTTTGAATCGTTATACTCAATGCACTGAGGTTTTTGATCACTAAAATTGATCACCAGCCCTGTGAATTGATAACAAGTGACGCTGTATTTTCCTGTTGTAAAATTATACAAGACAGGTATTTACTTTAAAGATAAAGAGTATTCCAATATGCTAAAACTGACTTTTTTTATTTTTTTGCTGTTGTCAACTGCGCCGTTTGCCCAAACGGTTAATGGCGATAGTCAATACCAAATGAGCGATCCCATTGAACCTGTTAACCGTCTTATCTGGGAATTTAACTATAAGGTTCTGGACACTTACCTATACCGTCCGGTAACAAAAAGTTACATTTATGTGATGCCAAAGGATGGACGTAGAGCGATTAACAATTTTGTCTTAAATCTTGAAGAGCCGTCAACTGTATTAAATAATTTAATACAGCTTGATTTTAAACACTCATTCGATGCATTAATGAGGTTTACGCTTAACTCTACTTTTGGAATATTTGGGTTGATAGATGTAGGCAGTGCAATTGGCATTGAGCGACGTCGAGAAAGCTTTAGTAACGTGCTTGGAAGATGGTCAGTTGCGAATGGCCCGTATTTGATGGTACCAGTGATCGGACCTCGCAGTACGCGAAAATTAGTCGGGGATGTTGTCGATGGTTTGTTTTTTCCAAGCAGTTACCTTAGCTTATGGCAAAATGTAGGCTTGCAGGGTCTTGATGGGGTCGAAATACGGGCAGGATTTATCGATCAGGAGCCCCTTCTGGAACAATCGCTGGACCCTTATATATTTGTTAAAGAAGCCTACATTCAGTATGAAGCCTTTAAGTTTTATTCTAAGAGCACAGATATCGAGTACTTTATGAAGAAAACGACTCAAGAGCAGAAAATGACAGAACAAAACTTGGATGAATTTATGGATGAGATAAATTAATTTTTTATAGGTATGGCAACTATAATCACTATTTGATTAGCGTTAGTTTTTGACAATTACAATTTTTAAACATAATTTTTAAGCGACTCTAGGAGTTTATGTGTCTAACATTAATTTGGTCACTGTTGATGGCCCAAGTGGCTCAGGAAAAGGCACTGTATGCCATATAATAGCAGCAAGACTAAAGTGGAATCTGCTTGATAGCGGTGCCCTGTATCGAATTTTAGCTTTTGCAGCGCTACAAAAAAAAATAAGTTTGGATGATCAAAAAAGTTTGGCGAATTTGGCGTTAAACCTGAATGTTTCTTTTCAATCCAATGGTGTTGGTGTTGATACTTTATTAGCAGGTGAGAACGTTGGTGATAAATTAAGAACCGAAACCGTCGCACAAGCAGCCTCTCAGATTGCCGCATTGCAACTTGTTCGTGATGCGCTCTTGACTCGGCAAAAGGCATTCTACAAAGAACCCGGTTTAATTGCCGATGGACGAGACATGGGGACAGTGGTCTTTCCCGATGCTCCCGTCAAAATATTTCTGGATGCGAGCGCTGAGCAGCGAGCTTCACGGCGTTTTAATCAGTTGCAAAGCAATGGGTTTGATGTTAGCCTTGCGAAAATTTTAAGCGAAATCAAAGAACGTGATTTTCGAGATCGAAATCGTCCTGTTGCGCCTTTAAAACCCGCAGAAGATGCTTTGGTGATCGATTCAACGTCATTAACTGTTGTGCAGGTTGTAGATCAGATATTTGAATTGATGAAACTTAAACTAAAATTAATAGTTGAATAAGCAACTATTAACTAATATTGCTTTATGGATGAAGCAGTAATCTTTTTCAGCCTCCCTTGCTAATGGATTGTAAGTGGTTGTATAAAAAATAAGTGTGAATAAATAGATGATGGAATCTTTTGCTGAACTATTTGAAGAATCTCTACAAACGGTAGAAACTCGTCCCGGTACGATTGTTAAAGGTACAATCGTAGGAATCCGTAACAACCTAGTATTCGTTGATGCAGGTCTTAAATCTGAAGCTGCAATCCCAGTTGAAGAATTTAAAAATGCTGCTGGTGAACTAGAAGTTGCTGTTGGCGATGTTGTCGATGTAGCGTTAGACGCGGTAGAGGACGGTTTCGGTGAAACTAAACTTTCTCGTGAAAAAGCGAAACGTCACGAAGCTTGGATCCAACTAGAGAAAGCGTACGAAGACCAAGAAACTGTTATCGGTGTTATCAACGGTAAAGTTAAAGGTGGTTTCACTGTTGAATTAAACGGTATCCGTGCTTTCCTACCAGGATCATTAGTTGACGTACGTCCAGTACGTGACACTGCTCACCTTGAAAACAAAGACATTGAATTCAAAGTGATTAAACTTGATCAAAAACGTAATAACGTTGTTGTATCTCGCCGTGCTGTTATTGAAACTGAAAACAGTGTTGAACGCGATGAACTACTTGAAAATCTTCAAGAAGGTCAAGAAATTAAAGGTATCGTTAAGAACTTAACCGACTACGGCGCGTTCGTAGATCTAGGTGGTGTTGACGGTCTATTACACATTACTGATATGGCTTGGAAACGTGTTAAACACCCAAGTGAAATCGTTAATGTTGGTGATGAAATCAATGTTAAAGTGCTTAAATTTGATCGTGAGCGTACTCGTGTATCGCTAGGTCTTAAGCAACTTGGTGAAGATCCATGGGTAGCAATCGCTAAGCGTTACCCTGAAGGAACTCGCTTAAGTGGTAAAGTGACCAACTTAACTGACTACGGTTGTTTTGTTGAGATCGAAGAAGGCGTTGAAGGTTTAGTTCACGTTTCAGAAATGGATTGGACTAACAAAAACATTCACCCATCTAAAGTTGTTAACCTTGGTGATTCGGCTGAAGTTATGGTACTGGATATCGATGAAGAACGTCGTCGTATTTCTCTAGGCCTTAAACAATGTAAAGCGAATCCATGGGAAGAGTTCTCTTCAACTCATGATAAAGGTCAAAAAGTTTCTGGTAAGATTAAATCTATCACTGACTTTGGTATCTTCATCGGTCTTGATGGCAACATCGACGGTCTAGTTCACCTTTCTGATATTAGTTGGGAAGCTGAAGGCGAAAAAGCCGTTTTAGATTACAAAAAAGGCGATGAAATCGAAGCTGTTGTGCTTCAAGTTGATCCAGAACGTGAGCGTATCTCTTTAGGTATCAAGCAAATTTCAATTGACCCGTTCAATAATTACTTAGCAGAAAACAAGAAAGGGTCTATTGTTGTAGGTACTATTTCTGAAGTTGATGCTAAAGGTGCAACTATTACTCTTGCTGAAGGCGTTGAAGGTTACATTCGTGTAGGTGATATTGCACGTGAGCGTGTTGAGAATGCAGCGACAGTACTTAAAGCTGGTGATGCTATTGACGCTAAATTTGTCGGTGTAGATCGTAAAAACCGCGTAATTAGCCTTTCTATCAAAGCAAAAGATGAAGCTGACGAGAAAGAAGCAGTTGATAGCTTGAAACAACAAGACGAAGCAAGCATGGGTAATGCAATGCTTGATGCATTTAATGCAGCTAAAGGCAAATAATTGTAGAGTGGCTGGTAATCAGCCACTTTTGCCTAAATAACTTGGGAAAAGCATTCCCGATTTTCCAGAGCGCTTAGGTAATAATTAGCATTAACTGGAGTCGGTTTACTGTATTCAAATTTGAACACGAGGTAAGTTATGACTAAGTCTGATTTGATTGAAAGACTAACCAGTAAGCACTTTCAATTGTCGGTAAAAGAAGTTGAAGATAGCGTAAAAGAGACACTAATGTTAATGGCCGATTCACTTGCACAAGGCGAACGAATCGAAGTTAGAGGTTTTGGTAGTTTCTCTTTACATTATCGCGCCCCAAGAGTTGGACGAAATCCCAAAACAGGTGATAGAGTTGAACTCGACGGTAAGTATGTTCCTCACTTTAAACCTGGCAAAGCATTGAGAGAGCGAGTAAATGCAGCAAATGCTTAACTAAAAAATGGTGCTTTTATAGCACCATTTTTTTACCTTAAATTTATCCTACATTTCCTTTAAAAACATCAATGGCTGTTTTTATCTGCTTTACTTATCATGATCCTAAACCCAGTGATACTCTATTCATTTGGGCTTGTCAAAATGAATGCTGGCTAGGCAGAAAACGCCGTTTTAGTTTTTGCGATTGATTTTATTTATAACCTCCTAGAACTCACCACTTTTCGTGGTCAGCTGAAGCCATTCAAAATAATTCCCTACTATTTTTGTCATCAGAAAAACTATTTATTGCAATCAATGCTTTATTTTCCAATGATTTAATAGATTAGCTCATGAGTGGAATTGGTCTCAACATAATAAAACCTACATATTGCAAAAGAATTCATCAAGCGCTCAATCATTGCAAAGGGAAAATTAGCCCTAAATAAGCGGGAGTTGCGTTCAATCCTTGTTAGCACTATTCAAAATCGTCTGGAGCGATTTTGAATAGCTTTAGCTGCCTACAAAGTGGTGAATAACAGTATGTTCTGAATAAAACGCACAAAGCCATTAGGAATGAGAGGGCAGCTTTTATTTTTTGGACATTACATACATATCAATGATTTATTCCCTGTGTAATATATACTAGACTGGTAACTCATCTTTCTTTGCTAAGGTATCGCTATGAAACGTATTATTACTCTCATTATTACAATTTTATTCTTTGTGGTTGCTGCTTTACTCGGTTTGAAAAATCAACAGTTAGTTAATATTAATTATTTGCTGGCACAAAGTGAAATGCGCCTTTCTACATTATTAGCGATTATATTTTTAATTGGTTTTATTGCATCCGCCGCAATTGCCGTACTTTTTTATTTAAAATTAAAAATAACAAATAGGCAGTTACTTAAAATGAATAAAAAGCACAGTAAGGAACTTAATGAGTTACGTGCCTTACCCGTAAAAGATTAACTTTTAGTGCAAGAGCTGTTTTTTCTTTTACTCCCTGTCGCTGCCTTATATGGCTGGTATATGGGGGTAAGAAGCGTACATCAAAAAAAACAACAAAAAGGTAATAAGCTCAGCAGAGATTACGTCCAAGGGTTGAACTTTTTGCTAAGTGATCAACCCGATAAAGCAGTTGATCACTTTATTGCTCTGCTGGAGGTTGATAATGAAACCATTGAAACACATCTCGCATTGGGCAATCTATTCCGTCAGCGTGGCGAAGTCGAACGTGCAATTCGCATTCACCAGAACTTAATCGCTCGTTCCTCTCTGACACTAGAACAACGTGATTTGGCTTTGCTACAGTTAGGTAAAGACTTTTATCAGGCAGGTTTATTTGATCGCAGTGAAGAAATATTTGTACAGTTAAAAGCATCACCTGAGTATCAGGAGGTCGCACTGGAAAATCTGCTGCTAATCTATCAGCAACTTAAAGAATGGAAAGATGCGGTGAGAGTGACTGAGTCCCTGCATAAATTATCTAAGGGGACAAAAAAGCGCAGAACCTTATCCTATCTTTACTGCAGTTTGGCGGATCAATTAAAAACACCGGAAGACGAAAAACAAAAAATTAAACTGTATCAAAAGGCATTAACTGTTTTTCCAAATTGTATGCGCGCAAACATCGCTCTCTGTGATTATTATATTGTGCAAAATAAGCCGCAAAAGGCGTTGCAAATTTTACACTCAATTCCCGAACTGGATATCGATTTTACCGAGGTTATCCTCGACAGGTTATTAAAATTACATCAGCAGCAGGGCAGTGAACAGGAATTAATAGGCTACCTTTATAATATCGTCAGTATGGGAGCAGGGGCCAGTGCCGTTATATTGTTAGCTCAACTGATTGCTAAATATCACGGTATTGAAAAAGCTCAAGAATTCATGCTGCAGGAGTTACAGCGTAACACCACAATGAAAGGGTTTAACCATTTAATGACTTACCATTTGCAATTAGCCCAATCGACAAGCGAAAAAGAGAGTCTCACTTTTTTACAAAAGCTAGTGTCAGAGCAGATCACACTGCGCCCCAAATATCGCTGTCAAAAATGTGGATATTCGAGCAAAAAACTATATTGGCAATGCCCTTCCTGTAAAAATTGGGGAAGGATTAAACCTATTCGCGGGTTGGACGGCGAATAAAAAATAGCTGTCAGCCGTAAGCTTTCTGCAGACAGCTTAAAATACATAATTAAAAGACAGGAAATAGAATGAATCAGTTAGTAGATCCTAAGGTCGTTATTGCATTAGATTATCAGGATAAGCAGCAGGCATTGAACTTTATCAGCCAGTTGGATCCAAAGAATTGCCGCTTAAAAATTGGTAAAGAGATGTTCACCCATTTTGGGCCTGAATTTGTAAAACAGCTGGTTGCCGAAGAATTTGATGTTTTTCTAGATCTTAAATTTCATGATATTCCCAATACCGTTGCCAGTGCTGTTAAAGCGGCTGCTGATTTAGGGGTGTGGATGGTGAATGTGCATGCCAGTGGAGGGCGGCGCATGATGGAGGCTGCAAAAAAAATTCTACAACCCTATGGCACTAATGCACCGCTATTAATCGCGGTGACAGTGTTAACCAGCATGGATAAAAGCGACTTACAAGAATTGGGTATTGAATTATCCCCCGCAGAACAGGTAAAGCGTCTCGCGAAACTGGCTAAATTAAGCGGTCTGGATGGCGTCGTATGTTCAGCCCATGAAGCGCAGGAATTAAAAACCTTATTAGGTGCTGAGTTTAAATTAATAACGCCAGGAATTCGCCCACTGGGCAGTGATGCCGGTGATCAGCGCCGAATTATGACACCAAAGCAAGCAATTGATGCCGGTTCTGATTATTTGGTTATTGGTCGCCCAATCACTCAGGCGACAAATCCTGTTGCAGTATTAAAAAATATTAATGACAGTTTAGTTGACGGTGTTGAGTGATAAACAGATATTTTTTTTCCACCATTAATCTGGAATTGTTAAATGAAAAAGTTTGATATGAATAAATATAAAATTGAATTTA
>JBLHWW010000119.1:0-11010 GCA_047629075.1 Psychromonas sp.
TGGCGGAAGATGGTTATCATGTCGTCATGATTCGGGCCGGTAGTGCCGATGCGATACGTGATGAGTCGTGGGGGCAGGAAATAACGGTGCATGACCGCCTTGGGCTTTATCGTGACGCTGATTCGGATTCAGCTGTGGTTGCTAACCCACGGAAGCCCAACAAGTGGCGCCGCGCGCTTGCTTACTGGTTATTCAATCCCGATCCGACTGTTGTTTGGTCGCGCTCCGCTGCTCGCCACCCCAAAGTCGTGGCGGCCATGGAGGGGGCGCAATTTATCTTGTCTTCTAGCCCGCCCGAGTCAGCACACGTTGGTGCCTGGATTCTGGCGAGTAAAACTTCAGTCCCGCACATCGTGGACATGCGTGATGGCTGGCTAGATGAACCGCTTAAGCCAATATTGCGTTCCTCAGCGCTGCGCCGCTGGCAGGAAGGACGGTTAGAGCGGCGAATATTGCAAAATGCCAAAGGGATTCAAGTGACCTCGACGGTATGGAAGAACTTGCTGTGCGGGCGTTATGCTCGGCTCGCTACAAAAGTGCAGGTGCTGACCAATGGCTACCCCGAAAATTCGCAGGCGCTTAGAGCCACAGATGGGGTTCGCGTTGAAAGTGCTGAAACAGTGCTGATTCATGCGGGCCGTTTCACCGGCTCTAGGCTTACACAATATCCAGCGTTGTTGTTGGAACCGCTGTTAAAAAATATCGCTAACTCTTCCAACACTGGGATTATACGATTAATCGGCGCCCTCACAAAGGAAGAGTTGGCGCAGATTGCTCTGTATGAACCACGATTTAAGGCCATTGGTTGGCAAATCGAAACCAATGGCGCAATCCCCCGCGCTGAGCTATTAGAACAGTTGCCCAAGGCAGATGGGTTGTTGCTTTTATCTGCGTCCTATGCAGCATTACCGAGTAAAGTTTTTGAATATATTCCGACTGGCTTGCCCATTTTTGTAGTGACTGAAAAAGGTAGTGCAACATGGGATATTTGTGAGTCTCTCCCGCAGGCAACGATGATTGATATTGCCACTAATACTGCTGTAAGTGTGGAAAATGAGAACAATAGTTTTTATGAAAAGACCGGTTTTTCAGTGCCTGACAATTATTCAGAACCTGAATTGTCGTTGCAGTTTATGGCGTTTGTAAAGTCATGAGTTCAAAATTATTAATGACTCATATCGGTTATGGTGCAACGCTACTTCTTATTTCTCTGGAGATACATTTTTTTTATATTAAGCTGAAGATCCGCTATCGGAAACATATGTCTTTATGGTTGATGTTAATTGTAGCATCCATTGTTCTAACTTTTTTGACTGGTCGACGTGCGATGTTGCTTGTTTTTATGATTATCTCGATAATTATTATGGCACAATGGTTCTTGTTTTCTGGTCTAACAAAAATGCCGATAAAAATTCGCTATTTATCAAAATCACCGGGGTTTTATGTGCTGGCTTTTTTTTGTTTCTAATCGCTTTTGGGTTACTTGATTATCTTGGTTATAATCTGAACAAAGTTTGGGCTATGTTTTCTGACGGCTTTGATTTCGAATCTGGGGAAAACTCGTCAGAACGTACACTACATTTTTTTGCCTTGATAAATGGATGGCCTGATAGCTCAATTCTGTTTGGCGCCGGAAACGGTTCTACTGTCGACGTTGTTCGTTCAACAAAGATGGCTTGGGCTTATGAGCTAACTTATGTATATTTATTATTTTCAACAGGGCTAGTCGGTTTTATATTTTATGTTGGCTGGTTTGGTTATGGTTTGTTAAGAGTTAGGCAGACACTGTAAATGAGGCCTGATTTAAAAATCTACGTTTTACCTCTGATGACAGGGGTTTTTTGTTTTGGCATAGCCACTGCTTCGAATCCATATTTTGGGAAATTTGATTTTCTATGGATTATTATGCTGCCGCATCTTATTGCGGGTGGGATTAAGTTTCAACGAGTGTCTATTAAATATGCTTGATATCATTATCGTTAATTGGAATGCAGGCCCTCAACTTAAAACCTGTGTTGATTCTATCACTCAATTCGGCGACGATTATGTCGAAAAAATCATCGTCGTCGATAACGGTTCTGTGGATGGCTCGGAAACCTCGGTTGAGGCGATTCCGAACGTTACCCTGATTCGTGCCGGTGAAAATCTCGGTTTCGGCAAGGCCTGTAATTTAGGGGCAAAGTGCGCTAAAAGCGACTATCTGCTGTTTCTTAACCCCGATGCGGCGCTCTTTGAGGGAACGCTTACCAAGGTGGTCAACTTTATACAAGAACCGGCTAACCAAGCAGTGGGTATTTGCGGTGTGCAGTTGCTTGAGGAGAGCGGCCAGGTTTCTCGCAGTTGTGCGCGGTTTCCTGCCGTCAGTGGGTTTCTGGCGCATGCAGTTGGTCTGGTTCGGGTTTTTCCTCGTCTTGGTCACTTCATGGCTGAGTGGGATCATTTGGCGGCTCGCCCAGTCGATCATGTTATGGGCGCTTTCTTTTTTGTTCGCCGTGGGCTTTTTGAGCAGTTACAAGGCTTTGATGAGCGTTTCTTTGTATATTTAGAAGATTTGGATTTTTCTTATCGTGCCCACAAAGCGGGCTGGGACACGTTCTATCTGGCCGATGCGCAAGCTTTTCATGCCGGTGGTGGCACCTCCAATCAGATCAAGGCGAGACGGTTGTTTTATTCTCTGCGTAGCCGGCTGCTGTATGCCTTTAAACATTTTTCTTTGCCCGCGGCGTTAACGGTGTTGTTCGCGACACTGTTGCTCGAACCTTTGGCTCGTACAGTGTTGGTATTGGCGCGGCGTTCTTTGCCGGGGTTAAAGGAGACATGGGCGGGTTACCTTATGCTGTGGGCATGGTTGCCAACATGGCTTTTTAAAAATGAGATGCGGTAATTTTAATAGGAATTTATGAAAATCCTCCTCCTCTCCAAGTATTCCCGCAAGGGTGCCAGCACCCGCCTGCGTTCGCTGCAATATCTGCCTTATCTGGAGGCCAAGGGTTTTGAGGTTACTGTCAGTAGCCTTTTTGACGATCAATACCTTGATCAGCTTTATCGGCACGGTAAACGGGCGCCATTGCACATGGTCATGCTCTATCTGCGCAGGATGTTTGTGCTGCTGAGTGCCTTCAGGTACGACCTGATTTGGGTTGAAAAAGAAATATTTCCCTATATGCCCGCGCTCGCTGAGCGGGTGTTGCACCGGCTGGGTAAGCGTTACATAGTCGATTATGATGATGCGATTTTTCATAACTACGACTCATTAAAAAACCCAGTGCTGCGCAAGCTTTTGGGTCGAAAAATTGATGTTGTAATGCGTTATGCAAGTTGCGTAGCGGTTGGTAATGATTATTTGGCGAGCCGAGCGAAAGTGGCGGGTGCTGTTTGCCTCGAGCTGGTGCCGACGGTGGTTGACATAAGGCGCTATAACTCGAAAGAGACCTCATTGGATGCAAGACCGGTGATTGGCTGGATTGGCTCACCTTCTACCCAGCGCTACGTTGCTGACATTGCTCAGACGCTGACATCGCTGTGTCAAAAACATGATGCACAGTTGCTGTTGATTGGTGCTTCTGCCGATATCGCCACCGAATTCCCGGGCCTTAATATTGAGGTTGAGCCTTGGAGTGAGGCCTCCGAAGCCGAGCTAATTGCTCGGATGGATATTGGCATCATGCCATTACCCGATGGCCCGTGGGAAAAAGGCAAATGCGGCTATAAGTTAATTCAATACATGGCGTGTGGTATTCCTGTTATTGCCTCGCCAGTGGGGGTTAATGTCGATATTGTTGGAGCGAGTCAGTGTGGGCTATTGGCTGCTAATGTCGCGGAATGGGAGGCTGCCTTGGCACAGTTGTTGGAATCGTCGGCACTGCGACAGCAACTGGGTAGGGCGGGGCGACAAGCGGTTGAGAATAGGTATTCATTGCAGGTTCAGGCGCCGATACTGGCCGGAATTCTCACCCAGTCCGTGACCGTGCCAGCATCTAAATAATGTGTGGCATCGCCGGTTTTTTACATCGCTAAATTGGAGATTAGAGTTTGAAAATATTGATTACAGGTACAGCGGGTTTTATTGGGTTTCATTTGGCCAATAAATTGATCGCCCGTGGCGATGAAGTGGTTGGGTTAGACTCAATTAATGATTATTATGATAAGCGCGTTAAATATGGACGTTTGGATTATGCTGGCATTGCGCAAGGTGAGATTGAATATAACCAGTTGGTGGCTTCAAGCAAGCATGCGAATTATCGTTTTATTCAGTTGCAGCTGGAGGATAAAGCCAATTTAGATCAGTTGTTTGAAGTAGAGCAGTTTGATGCAGTGTGTAATTTGGCGGCTCAGGCGGGGGTGCGTTATTCTATTGAAAACCCGCAGGCCTATATTGATGCCAATATTGTTGGGTTTATTAATATCTTAGAGGCTTGTCGTCATTTTGCTGTAAACAACTTGGCTTATGCTTCTAGCTCGTCGGTGTATGGCTTGAATGAGTCTTATCCGTTTGCGACGACGAACAATGTGGATCATCCCATGAGTTTGTATGCAGCTTCTAAAAAAGCCAATGAGCTGATGGCGCATACTTATTCGCATTTGTATGGCATCTCAACCACGGGATTGCGCTTTTTTACCGTTTATGGCCCTTGGGGTCGCCCAGATATGGCGCTGTTTTTATTTACCAAGGCCGCGTTGGAAGGCAAGCCCATTAAAGTGTTTAACCATGGTGAGATGCTGCGCGACTTTACGTATATTGATGATATTGTTGAGGGCATTACGCGGGTGCTTGATAATCCAGCTAAATCTAACCAGGCCTGGTCAGGCAAGGCCACTGATCCTTCTTCCTCTTCTGCGCCTTACAAAATCTATAATATTGGTAATAATAATCCGGTTAAACTTATGAATTTTATCGAGGCAATTGAAAAGGCCTTGGGTAAAACCATTGAAAAAGAGCTATTGCCACTTCAGGCTGGCGATGTGCCTGCCACCTATGCCAATGTGGATGATTTGGTGCGTGATATGCACTACAAGCCCGCAACCACTGTACAGCAGGGGATTGATGATTTCGTGGCTTGGTATCGTGCGTTTTTTAAAGTTTAATTTGTTAGGGAAATAGAAAGTGTCTGATTATAAAATTGCAGTTATTGGTTTGGGGTATGTGGGTTTGCCATTGGCTGTAGAGTTTGCACAAAAATTTCCAACTATTGGGTTTGATATTGCACAGTGTCGTGTTGATGAGCTGAATGCAGGGCATGACCGTACGCTGGAGATTGAAGATGCGTATTTAGCGCATGTGAATAAAGAATTTTCTTTTTGCGCAACCGCTTCATTAGCTGAAATTAAAGATTGCAATGTCTATGTTGTGACGGTACCAACACCTATTGATAAAAACAAACGCCCAGATTTAACACCATTATTTAAAGCGTCTGAGTCTATTGGTAAAGTGTTAAAAATAGACGATATTGTTATTTATGAATCGACTGTTTATCCCGGCGCTACGGAAGATGATTGTGTCCCGGTTTTAGAGAAGTTTTCCGGTTTGAAATTTAATGTAGATTTCTTCTGTGGTTATTCACCAGAGCGTATTAATCCGGGGGATAAAGTTCATACCGTCACTAAAATAAAAAAAGTCACTTCTGGTTCTACGCCTGAAATTGGCCTCAAAGTGAATGCACTGTATCAGGAAGTAATTACGGCAGGTACACATTTAGCACCCACCATAAAAGTGGCAGAAGCCGCTAAGGTCATTGAAAACGCTCAGCGTGATGTGAATATTGCGTTTGTGAACGAGCTGGCAGTGATCTTTAACAAAATGGGCATTGATACCAGTGATGTTTTGGAAGCGGCGGGGACGAAATGGAATTTTTTACCGTTTAGACCTGGTTTAGTAGGTGGGCATTGTATTGGAGTGGACCCTTATTACCTGACACATAAGGCGCAAGAGCTAGGCTATAACCCTGAAATTATTTTGGCTGGTCGCCGCTTGAATGACAGTATGGGTATTTATATTGCAAATCAAGTGATTAAACTAATGATCAAGAAGGGTCAAAAAATAGAAGGGGCTAAAGTATTGGTTTTAGGTTTTACCTTCAAAGAAAACTGCCCAGATATTCGAAACTCTAAAGTGATTGATGTGATACATGAGTTGCAAGACTTTGCTACGAAAGTTGATATTTATGACCCTTGGGCGGTTGCCGCTGAAGTAGAACACGAATACGGTGTAACAACCTTGCCAAAAGATAATTTGCCAAACTTTGCCAATTACGGTGCGATTATTCTTGCAGTATCGCATGATCAATTTGCCAACCTAACTTTGCGCCAAAATATTTCTCAGGTCATTTTTGATGTGAAAGGTACTTTAAAAAATGCGGATGCGAGATTGTAGTTTGTACTTTTATGGTCAAGCGCCCGTTGGGCCTTTTTTGTTAGGATTTTCATGAAAAAAATAGCATTTGTTGTCAATGATTCTGATTATTTTATTTCGCATCGTTTGTTTATTGGGCTGGCTTTAATAGACAAAGGCTTTGATGTTTATTTAATTGCACCAGGTAAGCCTCCTTCTACGCTAATTGAGAAAGGTTTTAAATTCTTTTCAGTTGATATTTCGCGTAAAGGCATAAATCCATTTTTTGATCTCTTGACTATATTTAGGCTTTATATTCTTCTTAAAAAAATTCAACCAGATTTGGTTCACTTGGTGACGATAAAACCATATTTGTATGGAGGAATTGCAGCACGTATGTCTGGTGTGCCTTCAGTAATTTCAGCAGTGGCAGGTTTGGGGATTCTGTTTTCTGGTCTTGGTTTTAAAAATAAGGTGTTACGCTTTGTGCTTTACCCTTTTTATAATTTTTCATTCGGTCATAAAAATCAAACGGTTATTTTCCAAAATACTAATGATCGAGATTTATTGATAAGAT
The DNA here is from genome assembly GCA_047629075.1 of Psychromonas sp. GTDB lineage: Bacteria > Pseudomonadota > Gammaproteobacteria > Enterobacterales > Psychromonadaceae > Psychromonas. The sequence goes on from JBLHWW010000119.1 coordinate 6,906, forward strand.
GGGGTGTATTGTCATTTCATAAGTCAGCTTTGATTCGCGGTGCTGGTGCTGAATTAAAAAATTACCCTTTTATTGATGAGCCTGATGGTGTGCCTGTAATTTCTTTTGCGGCGCGATTATTAAAAGATAAGGGCGTTGTGGAATTTGTAGAAGCTTCACGTATCTTAAAAAATCAAGGTGTTGGTGTAAGATTTTGGTTGATCGGCGAAATTGATCTAGGTAACAGTAATTCAATAACCAAAGAGCAGTTAGATATTTGGCAGAAAGCAGGCTTAGTTGAGTGTTTTGGTTATCGTGAAGACATAGCTAATCTTTTCTCACAGTCTAATATTGTTTCTTTGCCATCCTATTATGGTGAAGGGCTACCTAAGGTGTTAATTGAAGCCGCAGCCTGTGGGCGTGCTGTTATTACAACAGACCACCCTGGCTGTAGAGATGCTATTGAACCTGATTCTGGCATGCTTGTTCCTGTGCGAGATTCTGTGGCTTTAGCTGATGCAATTCAAAATCTAATAGAGAGTCCCGTTAAAAGAAAGGCAATGGGAAAAGCCGGCCGCGAATTAGCAGAGCGTGAATATTCCATAGAGAAAATAGTGGATCTACATATGCAACTATACAATGAATTAATAAGTAAAGTATTATGATTGCATTAACTGGCTATAGTGGTTTTGTCGGCCAAAAACTACTTTCATTGCTATCATTAAATGATTGTATCTTGTTAGGCCGCAGACCACCTCAGCGTGGTCAAAAATTTTGTGAGTTTGATTTAAGTGCAGTTAATATGCTTAAGATGATTGAACCGTTGCAGCTAGTGGATACTCTAATTCATTTAGCTGCTCGTGTTCATATAATGGATGATTCTACTCCTAACCCCTTGTCAGAATTCCGTGCAATCAATACAGAAGGCACGTTAAATCTTGCTCGTCAAGCGGCTAAAGCGGGTGTTAAACGCTTTATTTTTTTAAGCTCTATTAAAGTCAATGGCGAATCGACCTCCAACCGCGCACCGTTTTCTGCTTTTGATAAGCGCTCACCCGAAGATGCTTATGGTGTTTCTAAGTCCGAGGCAGAAGAGCAGCTTTTGACTTTAGGCCGTGAGACGGGAATGGAGATAGTGATCATTCGTCCGCCTTTGGTGTATGGCGAAGGCGTTAAAGCCAATTTCGCCTCTTTAATGAAGCTTGTCGGTAAAGGGTTTCCTTTGCCATTTCGCGCCATCAAACATAATAAACGTAGCCTAGTGTCGGTGTATAATTTGGTTAACTTAATTAAAATCTGTATCGATCATCCGCGAGCAGCTAATCAGGTGTTTCTGGTGTCGGATGATAATGATCTGTCTACCTACCAAATGGTCGCTTTAATGGCTAAAGTTCAAGGTAAGGCCAATTTGTCGGTGCCTGTTTCTGTATGGTGTTTTAAACTGGCAGCTAAGCTCTTTAAAAAAGACGCTGTGGTAGATCGTTTAGTGGGGTCTCTACAGGTAGATATTGTGCATACTAAGCGTACACTTGATTGGGCTCCTCCTTATACGGTTGAGCATGGTTTTAAACTGGCAGCCAAAAAAGTGTTGTAGTTAATGGATGGTAAGATGATTCGTGTATTAGATTTTATGTTTGCTCTGTTGGGTTTGTTTTTTGGCTTTCCTGTATTACTAAGTATTTATCTTATTGGATTGTTTGACACGGGCTCACCTATTTTTGTTCAAGAGCGTGTAGGGCGACATAAAAAGCCTTTTGCTTTAGTGAAATTTCGAACTATGTCGATAGATACGGCATCGGTTGCGAGTCATTTAGCATCGACTTCTTCTATTACTCCATTAGGCGGTTTTTTACGAAAAACTAAGCTTGATGAATTGCCGCAGCTATGGAATGTGTTGAAGGGTGAGATGAGCTTAGTGGGGCCGAGACCCAATCTTTTTAACCAAGAAGAGTTAATTAAAGAGCGCGAACTATTAGAGGTATACAATGTTCGGCCCGGTATCACAGGTTTATCTCAAATTAGCAATTTAGATATGTCAACACCAAGGCTACTAGCAGAAACAGATGCTAAGATGATCAAGAATCTCAACATCATTAATTATTTAACTTACATCATTAAAACAGCATTAGGCAAAGGTTATGGCGATAGAGTTAAATCCAAGTAAATGATGTTAAATCAATAACGTATATTTAATAGCATGTTAAGAGTAAATTTAAGAGTTCTAAAAATGACCGATTTTTTTACGAAAAGCCTAATATTAAAAATAGCATCTATTAGTCGCAGTAATAAGCGTTTTGTCATGGTGCTTGCAGATTTTATTGCTTTGCCATTAGCTTTATGGTCTGGCTACGCTCTACGATTGTCGGAGTGGTGGCCAGAACAATATTTATTAGCTTCTTGGAAGCTATTCATACTATTGCCTATAATTGGTGTTTTCATTTTTATGCGCCTTGGCTTATATCATGCGATAGTCCGATTTATGGGTGCGCAAGCAATTTGGGCGGTGAGTAAAGGAGTTTTTTTGTTAGCGCTTGTGTTGTGGTCGGCTGCGTTTGTTTTTCAAATAAATCCCTTTCCTCGCTCAATACCCATTGGTTTTGCTTTAGCTGCTTTGGTTTATGTGGGCGGTAGTCGCTTATTAGTTAGGCAGTATTATCATTGGGCCGTTAAACATTATGAGAGTAAAGAGGCGGTTCTTATTTATGGTGCAGGTGGTGCAGGCATTCAGTTGGCAACTGCATTATCTGATGGTAAAGAGTTTTATCCTGTAGCCTTTATAGATGATGAAAAAGCATTGTGGGGCTCTACCATTAAAAGTCTTCCAGTTTATAAGCCTCATAATGTCAGTGATTTAATTGAAAAGTTTTCTATTAAGCATGTTTTATTAGCTGTTGCTGATGCCAGTAATTCTCAACGTAAAAAAATGTTAGAAAATTTTGAAGGCTGTAATGTTCATATTCAAACAATTCCATCTATGCCAGAACTACTGTCAGGTAAAGCTTCTATCGAGCAAGTTCGCGAAGTGCAAATAGAAGAATTACTAGGTCGCGATTCCGTCCCTTCTATACCATCGTTAATGAATAAATGTATCACCGGCAAGGTGGTGTTGGTGACTGGAGCAGGCGGTTCAATAGGCTCTGAATTATGTCGCCAAATAATACAGCAAAACCCTAAAGGAATCGTTTTATTAGAGTTGAACGAATATTTTTTGTATAAAATCGAACAAGAGTTAAACGCATTATTAAAAACAGAGTCGTTACCTATTCCAATTTATGCATTGTTAGGATCAGTGACCAACAGAGATCGTATCGCTAAATTAATAAAGCACTTCTCAGTAGAGACTATTTATCATGCGGCCGCTTATAAACATGTACCAATAGTCGAGCGTAATATTGTTGAAGGAGCCGCCAATAATATTTTTGGCACTCAGGTTGTTGCAGAAGAGGCTGCAAAAGCGGGTGTTGGACATTTTATATTGATATCGACGGATAAAGCGGTACGCCCCACTAATGTTATGGGTGCAACTAAGCGTTTTGCCGAAATAATATTACAGCATTTGGCAACAACCGATACACAAACAATATTTTCTATGGTGCGCTTTGGTAATGTATTAGGCTCATCAGGTTCTGTTGTTCCATTATTTAAAAAGCAAATTCAAGAAGGGGGGCCAATAACGGTCACGCATAAAGAAATCACGCGTTTTTTTATGACAATACCTGAGGCGGCCTCGCTAGTAATACAAGCAGGTTCAATGGCTCAGGGTGGCGATGTATTTGTTTTAGATATGGGAGAGCCCGTTAAAATTGTTGATTTGGCGATGCGTATGGTCCAATTATCTGGTCTTGAATTGCAAACCGATGAAAACCTTGATGGTGATATTCAAATTCAATACACCGGCTTGCGCCCAGCAGAAAAACTTTATGAAGAATTACTGGTGGGTGATAATGTTGTCGGTACAGAGCACAGTATGATTATGCGCGCGAATGAAGATCATCTTGGTGAGGCGTTGTTGGCCGAGTATTTAAGTGAGGTGAAAGCTGCCATTGAAGCGAATGATAGTAATGCACTCAGGCAAGTGTTAATTAAATCTATTGCAGGTTATCAGCCACACAGTGCGCTGGTTGAT
>JBLHWW010000120.1:0-11009 GCA_047629075.1 Psychromonas sp.
TTGCAAATTTGCTGGCATTGTATGCACCACGATACTGCATGGCTGCAAAGCCTAAAATAGAGCTGTTATAAATAATTTTTCCGCCACCTTGCTTACGCATAATAGGCACCACCAAATTGGTCAATTCTTGGGTACCAAACACATTGGTTTGAAACTGATACGCCATCGCTTCACGGCTTAAATCTTCAACGGCACCGGGTAGACCGAATGCGCCATTGTTAAATAACAGGTCGATTTTTCCTTGGGTTTCTAAAAGGACTTTTCCTAAAGCAGATTTGATTGATTGGCTATCGGCTAAATCGAGTTGCAGGCAGGTAAGGCCTTGATCGCTCAATCGCTTGACATCTTTCTGCTTTCGACACGTCGCAATCACCTGATAGCCCATTGATTGTAGGTGTTTGGCACAATGATAACCGATGCCCGTTGAGCAACCTGTGATAAGGACTTTAGTCGTAGAAGGTGAGTGTGTTGTCATGTGTAACGCTCTCAATTTAATAGGGTAAATGGATTATAAGAAATGTAATTTATTAATACCCAAAGAACTAAAAATGTGATGATACTTGCTGGTTAAAATGAGTCCTAACTGCGTTGTGATTTTTATTCAGAACATCCTGTTCTTCACCACTTCATGGTCAGCTAACGCTGCTCAAAATCGTCCCAGACGATTTTTGTGCAGTGAGAATAACGATTGAATGCAGCTTGAGTCTTAATTTTTCCTTCGCAATCATTAATAACTGCATTAATTATTTTGGTATAAGGGTTTAATTTAGCCCCCTTAATCAATTGACTGAATGCTCTGCTCTTGACCTTAGCGCGGTGTTGCTCAAAAGTCTCTTAAAGAATTATTTATGATTAAGGACAGGCAAGTAATAAAGTTATTGTTCCTTCGTCAATCATAAAGACAGGACAACCTATTCTTATTATAACCTGTCAAATACAACTTATTAAATGACCATTATAGGAAGTTGTTGAATAGTAAATATGATCACCTGATATCAAAACAATGAATAAAGTAATCAGATTGTAAAGCAGGAAAAAATCTTCCAAATATTAATTTAAACGGGTATTTTCCCGATAACAACTGGCTTTGTAATACGGTGGCCTCACTGCTGCAAGTTTCAATGTTAATTTTAGCTGGTTTTATTAGCTGCGATAATAACGGTACGCAAAGATTAGCAATAACCTATTAATTTTAAACTTCTATAAAAAATCCTCAAGCAGTTAAAAAACTTGAGGCTAACAATACAAACGGAAAATTTTATGTCATGCTTTTTTTTGTTTTTGCTAAGATGCTTTTATCCTTCTTATACGCTTATAAGTGAAGGACTAGCAATGCTCAAAAAGTATCTAAAAACAAGGCGATCATAACCGGAATGGTGACAATAGAAATCGCTGTGCTGATAACTACTGCCAAAGCTGCTTTTTGAGGGTGAACATTTAAAAGTGACGCGACTGCCACGGTATTTCCTGCCATGGGAGGAATCGCAAAAAGAAACATCACTTTATAAAGATCAGAATTGAAAAAATTGAAATAATAACTATCAATCCAAATGATGATAAGAACGCTGAGGGGATAAATAAGAAATTTAATAGTAAATGCAAAAGTCATAAACATTTTGTCTATTCCAACATTTGCCAGACCTTTAAGGCCCATTCCTATCATCATCATCCCTAAAATGGCATAGGCACCTTTGAAATACTCGAGATAATCAGTCAGATTTGTATTTAACTCAATCTGTGAAACATTAAAAATCAACCCCAAAATAAGTGCATAGATAGAAGGGAGTTTAGCCACTTTTATCAGGCTTTGATTGATTGTGTAGTGACCTTTCGCCACGACAAAAAAGCCGACGGTACTTTCATAAAGTAATGATGCGAGCACAGTAAAAATATAAATGTTTGCTAACTCTTCACTTAAAATCATAATGGCCAAGGGAATACCAAAGTATCCCGTGTTTCCGGTTCCCGCCGAAAAAGCTAAAATATTTTTGGTGTTATCGGAGAAAAAGTTTCTACTTATTCTCAATGTCCCAAGAGACAAGAGGCTATTGAGAAGGAAAAGAAGTATCGGCAGCATAATGACAGCTAAATTTAACTGCACTTTGTATGAAGCCATAAAAATAACCACGGGGCCAATCAGATAGATCAATAAAGAGGCTATACCGTCACGCTCTCCTCTTAGATAACGTGAAAACAGATACCCCAGTGCGATTGTAATATAAAGTGGTAGTATTTTTAGCCCTAAGGCAGTTGCTAATTCAAACATTTTGATCCGAATTTTTTCAGAAGCGAATATTTTTTATTGCTCAGGGCTGTTTAGGATCTGCTTTTTTGAGGAAGTAAAGCACACGTATCCATTGTTTTTTTTCGTTTTTAATTAATCTCTTAGATTCAAATAAGTTGTGCACAACTTGAACCGGTAGCAAGTGGCCGCTCAAATATAACAGGTCTTAGTCAAAATAAAATATTAAAAAAATTAATGCCAGTCAATCTGTGCTTAGCAGAAAGCCGTCTCTTTATACAGTTCAACGCAAGTTAAAATCTCTCAGTCGCTAAAAGAAGAACAAGTCTCATTAAATTAATCGCCTTTAAACTTCAGGGGAAATGGAGCTCTGAGCCAATTTTATACTGGCTTGATGAAAACAATCCGCTCTCTATTTTTCATAACATATTTATCAGGATCTTTGCACAGAGAAGAAAAAGGGTGGTAACTTATTTGAAAATCTATGCGAAAAAGGAAAAATATAGCCATCAAAAAATCAAGATAAGCAGGCAAAAGGGTTATCAGGAATGGCATTAATATTGATGAACGATCACCTGTTTTCGCGTGAAGTTGCATTCTTTAGGTCGAAGGATGTCAAAAGTTATTGAAGTAGAGTAAGTGATTAGGAGGTGAATTTGGTTATTGGAAAGAAGCACAGTAACGATTGTTAAAGGTCGCGCTAATGTCACCGGGTCAACATCTGTAGATTGATTTTTTAAAAATATTAATATAAACAAGTAGTTATGCGGATAAGTGCCAAACTAAAATAGTGTGAAAAAGTGTTGAGTCATTGTTACCCGTCAAAAGTAATCGGATTATATTACAATCTGCATTGTATAATTTTTGCCTATTAATTAGCTGGAAGACAAAAAAAGAAACACACTGTACTAAAGAAAAAGGGTATGGCCATGAATAAATTCGTCATTAGCTGATCTTAGATGCTAATAAAATGGGTAATTTAATGCTTGAAGGCCCGCTTTAGAAACCTGGCAAGAGTACGACTTACAAGTTTAAGCTTGCCGAAAGCAGATAAATAATTTTCAGAAAGAGTAAAAGGAAGTACAAGCAGGAAAATCGAAGTAATGTGTATTGCAAAAAAAAATTGTCATCGTTTTTTTGTTTGAATACGAATACATATCAATTAATATTTTGTTTTGTGAACCTAAGCATTCTTGATTTCGTGCTTTGTGGTAACTTCTGCACCAGTATAGTTTGGTACAAATATCAATCAAGTAGATGCCTATCTTAGGCACATATATTATCAGTAAAACAATAAGGATGGAAGATGAATATATTAAAATATAAATCGACAAAGCTAGTAATAGCTTCTGTATTGTTAGCCGGAATAACAACAGCCTCTTTTGCTAAAGAGAGAGTCTACACTTGGAAGTTGGCAACAACTTGGGGACCTACACTCTCACCCTTTATTGATACTCCGCAGCAGATGGCTAAGATGGTTGAAGAGATGTCCGATGGCAGACTAATCATCAGAATAGATGCATCCAATAAGCATAAAGCAGCATTTGGTGTTTTTGATATGGTTAAAGGTGGCCAATATGATATGGCACACAGCGCATCATATTATTGGAAAGGTAAAGATATTAACACGCTACCTTTTACAACAATGCCTTTTGGTATGACCACACCTGAACAATACGCTTGGTTCTATGAAGGTGGCGGTATGGATCTTATGCAAAAAGCTTATGCACCTCATAATATATTGTCATTTCCGGGTGGAAATACGGGAAATCAGATGGGTGGCTGGTTTAGAAAAGAGATTAAGACGCTTGAAGATTTGAAAGGTCTTAAAATGAGGATTCCTGGATTCGCTGGTGAAGTGATGGCTAAACTGGGTGTTGCCGTTACAAATATTGCTCCAGGTGAATTATATACTTCATTAGAACGTGGTGTTCTTGACGCACTGGAATGGGTTGGACCTGGTATGGATATAAATATGGGCTTTCATAAAGTAGCGCCATTTTATTATACGGGTTGGCATGAGCCAGCGACAGAGTTACAGTTTTTAGTTAATGAAAGAAAATTCAACAGACTGCCAAAAGATTTACAAGTCATATTGAAAACTGCGATGAAACTTAGCGCATATGATATGTATATTAAAAACTATGCAATGAGCGCTGATGCATGGTCTGAAATAGGTACTAAATATCCAAATATTAAAATAAAGACTTTTCCAAAGCCGGTTATGGATGCCATGAAAAAAGCTAATAGTGAGTTAATAGCTGAAATGACCAAAGAAAATCCATTATTAAAAGAGGTTATAGATTCACAAACTGCTTTCCAGAAAAAAGTGAGAGCGTGGACTATTATGTCTGATTACAATTATTTAAAAGATAACTTGCAATAATATAAATCGAATCCCCTTTATAAAAGGGGATTTTTTTATAGTACGCTAAAGGATTTGTATAGTGTTAAAACTTGAGAAAATGTTTGATAGATTCGCAGATTTTATTGGAGCCATTACTTCTATTGCCATGGTTCTAATGATTTTAAATGTATTTTATGATGTTATTACAAGATACGTTTTTAACATGAGCAGTATTGGCATGCAGGAGATGGAATGGCATCTATTTTCAGTCATTATCTTGCTGGGTGTGTCTTATACACTAAAAGGGGATGGACATGTCAGAGTAGATATAATTTATGATCGACTTTCATATAGAAAGAAAGCGATGATAAATATGCTCGGTGCTATTTTCTTTATTTTACCTATCTCGCTACTGGTTGGTATCAGTTCGATTGATAATGCAGTTTCCGCTTATGCTTCTATGGAACAAAGTGGTAACCCTGGTGGTTTACAATACAGATGGATTGTCAAAGCCTTAATCCCACTTTCATTTCTTTTATTAATTATTACATCGGTAGGTTTTTTTATAAAAAATTTAAATGTATACAATGGATTGCACCCCTTAGAAATGGATAGAATCAAACACGAAGTTGAAGATATTAAGCATGATATTGAGGAACATAAGCACCATATTGTAGATACTGATAAAAAAGGAGAGTCAAAATGATTGGTATCTCAATGTTTTTTACCGCGCTTCTTTTGTTATTGATTGGATTTCCAGTGGCTTTCACCTTTGCGGCTGTTGCTGTATTTTTTGGGATGATCGCGGGTATTGTAGAAATTTATTCTTACGGCGGATTTGATGCCGGGCTGCTATCAGGTCTAATGGAGGGACTCGATGAAGGTGTAGCCATGTTTGGCTATATGCCATATCGAATCTTTGCAATACAGCAAAATACAATTTTAATGGCTATTCCTATGTTCATTTTTATGGGAATAGTATTACAAAAAACAGGGCTTGCTGAAAAACTATTAGAGTCCATGGGCTTTTTATTTGGTGAGATTCGAGGCGGAATAGCCATATCAACTGTGTTGGTGGGTTCTTTACTAGCGGCATCCACCGGTGTTGTTGGCGCATCCGTGGTCGCGATGGGAGTAATTTCACTTCCGGTTATGATGAAATATAAATACAGTACAGAATTAGCCACAGGCACTATCTGTGCGTCGGGTACGCTTGGACAAATAATTCCGCCTTCAATAGTGCTGATTATTCTTGGGGATGTTTTTCAAGTTCCAGTAGGCGATCTTTTTAAAGCGGCTATATGGCCGGGGCTAACGCTGGTTGCAGCGTATATTATTTATATATTGATTGTCTCATATCTTAAAAAAGATGTTGCACCCGCAATTCCTGCTGATCCGAGTCGTGGATCAAAGAAGAAACAAGTATTCAAAGCACTTATTGATATCATCCCATCACTCACCCTAATAATTTTAGTGCTTGGTTCAATTTTTGGAGGCATTGCAACACCAACAGAATCTTCAGCGGTCGGGTCAATCGGCGCAGTCGGTTTAGCGCTGATGTATAACACTTTTTCAATCGATATGATAAAAACAGCAGCACAGGAATCGGTAAAGATAACATCAATGGTTTTTGCTATTTTAATAGGAGCCACTGCATTTTCAATGGTATTTTCTTATACCGGCGGAGAAGAGATAGTTACCGAGTTTATGAATAATCTGCCTGGTGATAATAAGACTTCATTCATTCTCTTTACCATGCTTGCGATTCTTATTTTAGGATTCTTTATCGATTTTGTTGAGATATCTTATATTATAGTGCCGATTATAGTACCAATAGCGGCAGCCTTAGGAATAAACCCCGTATGGTTTGCAATATTGATAGCCATGAATTTACAAACGTCATTTTTAACTCCGCCGTTTGGATTTTCACTGTTTTATTTAAAAGGTGTCGCTCCTCCATCGGTGAGTACCATGCAAATTTATAGAGGCGTAATACCTTTTATAATTATACAAATTGTAGTCTTAGGTATTCTCGCTTTTTATCCACAATTTTTTGGTATTGACTCAATGATATAATAGTTAGCCTTAGGCAAAAATAGCCTAGATTTAAGTCATTAAATCTAGCGCTATTTTTTATACTTATTGTTGTTACTTATCTACATCCCTTCAAAAATCATTCTCTTTTAATTCTATAAAACTCCCCATAATAACCAAAATCATCCCAAAATAAATTAACTTATTATCTTATCGATAGGGTACATTCTCTGCACCGCCAGTAGCGGTAAGAGATGCGCGGAGCGCATCTTACGAGCTGTTGCCGCCACCCACGAGCTGAACCGCAGCCTATTACACGCTTGGAATACTTTTATCAATGATCTAGAAAGAGTGGTAACACTCTGTTCAATGGATTGAATCGAGAGGGGGTAATTCTGGCATTGGTATTATCTTATCGGTAGGGTGCATTCTATGCACCGCAAGCAGCGGCAATAGGTGTGATTGTTATCATGGATAGTGCTGCTCAAATAAGAACACCATTAAATTTAATGATGTATCAGTTATGCACTTTATTCGCCAGCGCTAAATCCAATGGAACAGTTGCGGGCATGCTTTAGATAATAAAAGGTTTGCTCGCCCGCTTTTTATCCCCAGCGATTGACTTCATCTGCACTTGGTTTATAGTTAATTTGGCTTAATCAAGTCGATGGCCGACACCGCAGTAACAATAATCCAACCTTTTATAAGGAAGTTTTTATGGCAGATCCAAAATCATGGCCTGATATGGCAATCGAGCTTTACGACAAGCTGAGCGGTCGTGGCGCCGAAATTACCTATGCGTTCGAAGACATGGAAATCTTTGTTCCGAGCGGCACCGGTGATGATGTTACCCATGCTAAATGGAAAATTAATGGTGCTATTAAAATCAGCAGCCGTGATACCGCCAAAGGGAGCTAGCTGCAATGAACGCTCCACTGAACGTATCAGCCCAGCTGTCGTTGACTGATGAGAGTGGCAAACAAATTTTGCTGAGTGCGGAAAAAGAAAGGATTACGGTAACGCTACCGAGTCTGTGGGTAGGTCGCCCTATTTTACGGCAGCTCAGCAATCCGAGGCAGCGCACCCGGATGATCGAAAATGTCTATGGCGGTTTGAAGCTCACCGATTTGACGATCGAATTCAGAATAGCTGATCGTGTCATTGCTCTGATCGCTCCACAGTCCCGTCCCGACTTAGTGTCTCGAGTTCTGGGATTTGGCCCGGTAGAGCTGAAAATAGTTCCGATCCTACTCTCTTTTTTCAAAAGATAACCTTCATACTTTGACTGTATTTCTGAGCATACCCTGTCTCAGACCTCAGTATTTTTGCTGTACTGCCTTGGGCCTGTTGAGCTTTTTATCTAAATTTTAAACCCTCAGGTTTTTTGACATAATTACTTCTGCCAAAAATCAACAGCAGCAAACCACCATGCCCATAATAATATTGTCCATACTGAAGGGCTCAGATAATATATATATAAACACAGTGCAATTCGTTGCATTTCCACCTGTAGTCGGAATTCCAACTGAGCCGGTCACTTAACAGCGGAATTTTGGTGTGTTTTTGGAACTGAGCCTTTAGGCTCGGCGTGTACCAGTTTTTTAGGATTTAAACTTTATTATCTACTCACGTCATATTTCATTATAAATCCTTTAATAATAAAGGAACTTGAAAATACTCATAATGAATTTTATGCTTATCCGCACCGTTGGAAATATGACAACAGGGTACTAAAAACTTAATTGCTACTACTAATAGAGCCGATAATCAGTGCATAGAATGCACCCTACGAGCTATGCATTTGTTATTACAAAATATGTGATGACATTGACTGATACCTATACAAATAGTTGCTCAAATACGCCTTTGGAAGAATTAACAAATTTCTAACAGGTGGAACAAAATACAATAAATAAAAGGGCAACTATGCGAGTATAGTTGCCTTAGTTTCTACTCTCATGCGGCTTGCCATGCATTACTAAATAATTATCGAGCAGCAAAGATCAACTGGCAGCAGTGAATTATACTTTGAAGGACCTGTCTATGAACTATCTTAATTCCACTAATAATAAGTACGGTGGAACCTATGTATCCCCAAAGAATCTGCCTGACAACAGCGCTGCTTTTGTATCACAACTCAAGGAGTCATTAAAAATTTGGCAGACCGAGAAGATTAAAGTTGTGTGGATTAAGATCCCCAATCCACGTGCTGAGTTATTGCCACTGTTATATCAGGCCGGCTTTATGAATCACCATTGCGATCTGAATTTTATAATGTTGACTTTAAGGTTAGAAGACGGGGCGGTTATTCCGCCTTTCGCCAAACATACTATCGGCGTCGGAGGACTGGTTATTAATGAAAATAACGAGCTGCTAACGGTTAGGGAAAAAGACCACATTAAAACGTATCCTCACAACTGGAAGTTTCCCGGGGGAATGTTAGACCCCTATGAGCATATCGAACATGGTGTGATACGAGAAGTGCTGGAGGAAACCAGTATTCAAACCGAATTCCATAGTTTTATTGGTTTTAGGCACCACCACCAGGGGCAATTCAGCACATCCAACCTTTATGCCGTGTGTCGCCTCAAGCCGCTAACCTTGGATATTACCATTCAGGAAAGCGAGATCTTCGACGCTAAATGGTTTCCGATTGAGGAATATCTTGCTGATGAGAAAATAGGTAAATACAACCAACAGATTTTACAGAGCGCGCTCAAACACTCGGGGCTAAAAAACATTAATTTACCCGGTTATATGCCATCGGATCAAGATTACGAAGTGTTTATGACACTATAGTTATGCAGGCTCTCTTTCCCATCAAATAGGTTTTATGCTTCTCAATAGCCAGCTCTTGGGTGCTGTTTTTCTCTCAGGTTCAGGCCCATTCTTTCTTTTTGAAAGTTCGGGCTTCTCTGTGTATCATTGCTCCGTTCTTTTTCGCAATAACAATCGCCTTAAAGTACAGATGACTATTATATAATTTTCTTGTTTTATAGAGAGTGCCGCCATAAATCCTATTTTTTGAGGGGTGCTATAGGGGTGCTATAAAACGAAACTGGAAGTGATTAAACGCAATTAAGCGTAAAACTAGCACATACAAAAACGAGCAAAACCAATGAAAAACCCAGACACAGCCTGCATTTACCCTTCAAACCGTTTTTCCATAGCACCGATGCTCGATTGGACGGACTTTTAAGTTAGATATGGGGTTCAGCGGCTTTAGGCGTACTATAGGCGAACCTTGTTCATTATTATTTGATTTTTTTGATAAAAGGCGTACCGAACAATCCTTACTTTTTATCTTCTGTTATCTCTCTAATCATCTGCATTACTGATCTTCACCATCCTAATTCTGGTTTATTTACGTTTCCTATATGGCATTAAAACAGTATTAAAAGATGGTAGATACAAAAAAGGCCACAGTTTAGGCATTCAACCTAACCTACCTTACTAGTCGCATCAAAAACCGCCAAAATAGGTGCGACCTTACTAGTCGCACCAAAAGTAGCCAAAACAGGTGCGCCACCTTGCTAGTCGCACCAAAAATCACCAAAACTAGTGCGACACCTTGCTGGTCGCACCAAAAAACGCCAAAAATGGTGCAGTGCCTTGACGCCTTCCTAAAAAATGGCGAAGACGCAGGCAGACATGGGTAGTTGCTCCTAAGATCGTGAAAACTGCTGCACCTACTTATCCATTTTAGATCAGGTAAAAACAAGGATAATTATGAATGCCACGTATAGTTTAAAGCCATTGGGACAGCTCGGCGACTTGGAAAGTAAAGCCATATTAAAAGCAGCTGCGAAGGCACAGTATGCGTTAGGTAAGCTGGAAGGCTTGACCAATAGTCTTCCCAACCCACAAATATTACTCGCTACCTTGTCACTACGGGAAGCACAGGAAAGCTCTGCAATAGAGAATATAATCACGACACAAGATGACCTCTATCAAAGTAACTATAAAGTGAAAGAGTTCGCAACGGCAGGGGCTAAAGAGGTTCACAGTTACGCAGCTGCACTTCTCGATGGGTACAACATCATTAAGCGCACAGGTCTATTGACCAACAATACACTCGTAAAGCTACAAGCACATATCGAGGGAAATAATGCTGGTTTTCGGAAGCAGGCAGGGACAGCGCTCGTAAATGAAGCCACACAAGAAGTTGTTTACACGCCGCCACAAACACACGATGAAGTAGTTATACCAAAAGAAATAATTAAGTGATCAGATTTGTCCACTCCCTTTGACAGAGCGTTTTTACCTGCTCTACCTGATGCCTAAAGTTATTCCACCCCCGGCTAACCTGCTCAACTATATGTTCATAATCTTTAAATGCAAAATTGGCCAAATCATTGTCCCTTAACCATGCCCAGACTTGTTCAA
>JBLHWW010000121.1:0-10986 GCA_047629075.1 Psychromonas sp.
CGCGTAACTTGCTAGCAAATACTGTGTCTGATAGTAGTTGTCTGCTACCGCAGTAACCGATTTCCCCGTTGATTTGAAGTCATTTAATGCCTTGCCAATATCGGCAATATGATTAATAGCTGCGCCGCCTAATCCGTCAAGATCTAATAAAATGGCGCTTATTTTGGGATCCTGCTGCGCATGATTGATGGTATTTAAAATCTGATCAATTTGATATTCGTTGTTTTTATTTTCATTGGTTGAAAGCATTTTTTTTGATATTTCACCTGCAAAATCGGTCTGTATTGTCTGTTCGACTATATTACCTGTAAAATTTAAGTGCAGGGTTGAGTTATTAGTCACTAGCAGAGGTGGTCGATCGAGATTAACAACAAAAATAATGGCTGCTAGGATTGCAAAAAAAAGTACGTTGATAATAAATAAGCGCATTATATTGATGGTTTTCGCAATGCTCTTAAAAAAAGAATAGATTAATTTCATTTTCAACCTGTAAATTTTAGGGGGGAAGACAAAAAATAAAGCACTGATATAGGCATATACAGTGCTTTAGTAGACTTTAGTAGGTTTTAGTAGATTTTAGTAGGTATTAGTGAAATTAGAAACTGGTTGTATCAACAAATAGACCGACTTTCAGATCTTCTGCCGTATAAATGGCTTTCCCATCCACTTCAACAACACCGTCAGCAATACCCATAACAAGTTTGCGCATAATCAAACGTTTGAGGGTGATACGATAAGTCACTTTTTTGGAGGTGGGTAAAATTTGTCCGGTAAATTTAACATTACCTACACCCAGTGCACGACCTTTTCCCGGACCACCACTCCAACCGAGGAAGAAGCCGACTAATTGCCACATGGCATCAAGGCCCAAACAACCGGGCATAACAGGGTCACCCGGGAAATGGCATTCAAAAAACCATAATGCTTCATCTATGTCTAATTCTGCAATCAATTCGCCTTTACCAAATTCGCCGCCAGTCTCGGTAATAGAGATGATTCGATCCAGCATCAGCATTTTATCTATAGGCAGTTGGCAATTTCCTTTTCCAAATAACTCACCTTGACCACATTTGATTAATTCTTCTTTTGTATAAGAGTTTTTACCCAACTCTTTTTGGGATAGGATTTTAGTCATAATTCACTTATCTGTCATCATTGCAAGTGGTGAGGTATTTCATAAAAAAATAGAAATACCCTGAAAAATTTTGAGCATACTCTATACGACAGATTTATAACAATCAACTTTATTCATAAAGAGTTGTTATAAATCATAAAGCATACGCAAAATTAATTAACGAAATTTTGAAAAAACACGGCTTAATAAACTATGTTCAGACTCTTCATGTACTTCTTTTTGTAATAATTCAATCCGTTTGTTTATCAATGAAACAATCTCAGTAAAAGAGGCGTTTAATGCAAAGGGAAAAGCTTCCCGGCAGTGATTAATTCCAAATATATTGATCTTATTGTCCCTGACCAACTGCATACTTTGTGCATCTAAGGTTAAGTTAATGTGGTTAGCCGCTGGTATTAATATGGTAATAGGATCACTTAATAAACCGATCGAAAATAAACGTGTAACCGATTGTATTTTTTGATTAATTCCGCCTATCGCCAGGACGTTCCCGTGTTGGTCTAATGCCCCTGTCACAAATAAATTTTGTTGTGCGGGGATCTGTGCATAACATGACGTTACTGCTAATAAGATGGCCAATGCAGCGCTATCGCCATCACTTTCCTGATAGGATTGTTCAAAAACAACATTGCAGGAAAGTGGAAAATTATGGACGTGAGTGAAAAGATGATTTAAATAACCTTGTACTATTAAGGTACTTTTAGCATGAATATTGCCCGCCATTTCGACTTTTCTTTCTACATCAATAACCTCACCATCACCTATCATATCACTTGCAGATATTCTAAATATTTCACCAAATTCAGTTGGGTAACCCATTAATTCAACGACAGACAAACCATTTATTTGCCCCGTTTCTTTGCCTTTTAACTGTATTTTTAACTGTTTTTCAAGCAGGGCCTGGTCACTATAATTTTGTGCTAATGATTGAGCCTGAGATTGTAATTCAATAACTTTCTGCAACTCAGCGGCTTCAAGCTGAGAGGCACCAGGACTGAACACCTGCGCATAGCGGAGCATTTTTTCAATGACTTCAGGCGAAAAAAGCAGTCTTTTTTGGTGTTCGCACAAACTTGCAAGATGATGGAACAATAAAGACAAAGCATCCGCAGATAATGGGGTTAAATCATTTTTTTCTATCAGCTGCAGACAGAAATTTTGCAGACAGTTTATATTTTCATCCGTTGCATCTATTTGCGCCGACAATTCCGTAAACAATGAACCGACTTGATTATATTCCGGATCAATTTGAGATAGTTCATCAAGCTGGTAACGATTGGCCACCAGTATTATTTTAGTGTCTACCTGATCTAAAGGTTCTTCTGGGGGTTTTCCCTTGAATTTTTCACCATTTACTGCTGATCTTGCTGGCAGGGTATGTGTAATTAAAAATGATTTGACTAAAAACCACAAGGGTGGATTAATCAAAAGAGGACTAATATGTAAAACCAAACAGCCATGATTGTAATTGAAAATTTCACCCTGCTCAAAACTGATGGCTTTTTCTGTATCCTGAGTGAGTCGTCCAAATAACGTTTCCTGATTGTAATTAAGTAGCGCCAGAAGTGCATAATCAGGAGGACTACATTCAAAGATAACGCTGGTAGCCGCTTGCCAATATACTGAGTTAAATACCAGTAAAGGCTGCGGCAATTTTTCAAAATGCGTAATGATTTGAGAAACAACCGGATACATAGAAAGCCAATTATTGTTATTGTTCTTTTTCGTTGATAATTGGGCGCTGAAATCAGGTGAGCATTGTTCCGCAGCAAGCGGCTTTAATAGATTAGCATAACCGTTTTCCGGCTGCGCTTCAGGGGGTGTTATTGGATTATGAATAGGCAAATTAGCAACTCTAAATTTGCCTATTATAAGTAGCGAAAGTAAATGTTGCAATGAGTAAGTTAAATACTCCTTGGCTGTTTTCCTGGAGGCTGACCGAGAACACATTAATTATTCCTGTTAGGCTCTTAGGTTTATAATTTGAACTGATTATATTTTTGCTTTTGATATTTTTTTTCACAAATATCACAACGTTTAGTGGGCACATTTAATTGCAGTTTTTCTATTGAAATTTCGGCTTCACAATCGGAGCAAAAACCATATAAACCTAATTCAATATCATTTAACGAAGCATCAATACTTTTAATCTCATTTGTCTTGTGCGCGAGAGAAGAGATATCAAGTTTTGACGTTAATTCAACTAATTGATCATTTGATAATTTTTGTAATTGTTTAGCAGCCAGCTTATGCCCTGCATGATTTGATCTTAACAGAATTTCTGAAATATCATTACGTAATATATCAATGGACGATAGAAGCTGTTTTTGGAATTTTTTTAATTGTGTCTCATCAATATGTGTCATCTATTATGTCCTGTTTACTAGTCATGTGCGCATATTAGAGGCAAGTTGCGGGTAAGTTTATGATTTATGTCAATTTATTTTCTGAATTTAAAATGAAATAATAGACATTTGATACAGATCACTTTTCTCGCCAACAACCGCTATTGTGCACTGTGTTTTAAATTTGTTAATCTCCACGGTATGGCGCATAACTAGTTAACTATATTTGATTTAACTCTGTTAGAATTAAATGGAATATAAAATCTAAAAAATCTTTTTATAACTAATGGCATTTATATGAAATTACAACAATTACGTTATATCGTCGAAGTGTTAAATAACAATCTAAATGTATCTGCAACCGCTGAGAACTTGTACACCTCGCAGCCAGGGATAAGTAAGCAAGTTCGCATGCTCGAAGATGAGTTGGGGATTCAGGTTTTTGAAAGAAGCGGAAAGCATTTAACCAAGGTAACCCCAGCAGGTAAAGAGGTCATTCGTTATGCTTCGGAGATATTAGGTAAAGTTGAAAGCATCAAAGCCATTGCCTGCCAATATACTCAGCCAGATCAGGGAACCTTAAACATTGCCACGACGCATACTCAAGCGCGTTATGCTTTACCTGATGTTATTCAAGGTTTTATAAAACGCTATCCAAAAGTGTCCCTGCATATGCATCAGGGAACCCCAACGCAAATAAGCGAGTCAGTCGCCAAAGGGAAAACCGATTTTGCAATTGCAACTGAAGCTCTGCATCTCTATCAAGATTTGATTATGCTGCCTTGTTATCATTGGAATCGTTCGGTGATCGTGCCTAAAAATCACCCTCTGGCGAATATTAAAGAGATTAGCATTGCAGATATTGCGAAGTATCCGATTGTGACTTATGTTTTTGGTTTTACCGGACGCTCGGAGTTAGATGAAGCATTTAACTCTGCGGGATTTAAACCTAATGTTGTCTTTACTGCCACGGATGCCGATGTGATTAAAACCTATGTGCGTTTAGGCTTGGGTGTTGGGGTTGTTGCCAGTATGGCTATCAATGAAGATGATGACGATTTCTGCGTGATTGATGCCCGTCATATTTTCAAATCAAGCACTACCAGTATTGGTTTCAGAAAGGGCTCTTTTTTACGTGATTATATGTATGATTTTATGGTCCGATTTGCACCTCATTTGAATCGCCCGCTGGTAGAAAAAGCGATCCAATTAAAATATAACGCTGAAGTCAGTGAATTATTTAAAAATATCGAACTGCCTGTGCGTTAACCTAAGGCTAGAAAGCTCGAAGCCGTCAGCCGTCAGCCGTCAGCTGTCAGCCGATAGCCGTCAGCTCAAAGGCTTATTGGTTTAACATTTCCAGACAGGGTAAAATTTTACTTACCTTGTCAAAACACTCCTGATATTCAGCATCAACGTTCGAATCAGCGACTAAACCTCCTCCTGCCCAACAATAAATATGACCCTGATAACAGAGTAAGGTTCTAATAGAGATATTAGTATCTGTTTGCCCGTTACCATTAACATAACCAATGCTACCGCAATACATTTGTCTGTTATGCGGCTCTAATTCAGCTATTATTTCCATCGCACGTATTTTAGGCGCACCGGTAATTGAGCCACCAGGAAAACATGCGCGTAATAAATCTTCGCTGCTATAAATACTGTCCAATTGACCAACCACTGTGCTCACTAGGTGGTGCACGGCTGGAAAACTTTCGATGTCAAACAGCTTCGGTACAGAGACACTGCCTGCCCTACACACACGGCCAATATCGTTACGCAAAAGATCCACAATCATTAAGTTTTCTGAGCGATCTTTTTCAGAGTCTAATAATGTTTGTTTACTGACTTGATCCTTTAAAAAATCATCAAAACGTGGTGTTGTTCCTTTGATTGGTTTAGTTTCGACAATATTATTGTGCAATTTGATAAAGCGTTCAGGGGACAGAGAGATAATTGCTTGTTCAGGTAAACGCATAAAAGCGGCAAAAGGCGGGCGGTTCTCTGCCAACAGAGCCTGATAAGCTTGATATTCGTCACCCTGGTAACTTGCTTGAAATCGTTGCGCCAGATTAACCTGATAGCAATCGCCCGAGAGTATGTATTCCTGTATCTTCGCAAACTTATGTGCATATTGTGATTTGCTCATATTTGCTTGCCAAGATGACGATAATTTAAAATTTTCGGTGTTTGTTTTTAAATTTTGCGCTTTTAACCAAGCAAATCTTTGCTGCCATAATGCCTGAAGGCTTGCGCTGCTGTGTTTCATTTTATGGACAACTAAATAATTTTGTTCATTTTCATTATCAATGAGTAACGCCCAGTCATAAAAACCCACCGCCATTTCAGGCAATTCAAGCGTGATTGGTTTATCCGCATTTTTAATATTCTCAAAATAATTCCCCAGCCCATAGGAATAATAACCTAATACGCCTCCGGTAAAGGGAATGTCCGTCTCTACTGTACTATTATGAAATAATTTTTGGCGCAGGTTTTGTTGTAACGCAAGCGGATCAGAAGAATCGCTGATAGTTTTGTTACCCTGTGTTATTGTGCTTAACCCTTGATATGTGAGTATATTAGCAACGGGCTGTGCACTAATAATTGACCACCTGCTATCAACATGATCCGTGCCGGCTGATTCAAGTAAAACCGCCCAATCTAAGCCTGCTATCTGCGCTTTTATATTGGTAAGTTCAACAATGGGTAATGAAAGAGGCTGTATTAATATAGTGGGATTAGGATTAGTCATATTTTTTAGAATTCAGTCAACAGTTTTGTAACAAATGTTTTGGTGGATATGTATTTACAGATTAACATTCTCTGTCCCATATATCAGCCCTTTATACCCTTATTTATATTAACGGAGTTTTACATGACTATTATCAAGCAACAGGATTTTGTTAACAGCGTTGCGAATGCATTACAGTTTATCTCTTACTATCACCCTCTGGATTTTATACAAGCAATGCATAAGGCTTATCAGGCGGAGCAAAATCCCGCCGCAAAAGATGCAATTGCTCAGATTCTCATTAATTCTCGTATGTCGGCCGAAGGTCAACGCCCGATTTGTCAAGATACCGGTATTGTTACTGTTTTTGTCAAAATCGGTATGAAGGTTCAATTTGAAGGTCAATTGACAGTACAAGAATTGGTCGATGCCGGTGTCCGTAAGGCTTATACCGATCCAAGTAATCCTCTGCGCGCTTCAATTGTTGCAGACCCCGCTGGTGCACGCAAAAATACCAAGGATAATACCCCCTCGGTTGTTCATGTAGAAATGGTCAAGGGAGATAAAGTTGAAGTCATGGTGGCTGCGAAGGGCGGCGGCTCGGAAAATAAATCAAAAATGGTGATGTTAAATCCGTCGGACTCAATTGCTGACTGGGTAGAAAAAACAGTGCCAAGCATGGGGGCTGGTTGGTGTCCGCCGGGCATGTTGGGGATTGGCATCGGTGGTACTGCAGAAAAAGCGGCGGTAATGGCGAAAGAGTCATTAATGGAAGCTGTGGATATCTTTGATTTACAAGAAAAAGCTAAAAACAATCCTGAACAGTTAAATTCAGATGAAAAACTTCGTTTAGAAATTATGCAGCGTGTTAATGCACTTGGTATTGGTGCACAGGGTTTAGGAGGTTTAACCACTGTACTTGATATTAAAATTAAAAGTTGCCCGACGCATGCGGCATCGTTGCCCGTGGTAATGATTCCCAATTGCGCCGCAACAAGGCATGCGCATTTTAAACTTGATGGTAGTGGGGAAGCTGAGTTAGTTGCGCCAAAATTAAGTGATTGGCCTGAAATTACACGAGAAGAAGGTGCAAATGTTCATCGTGTGAATGTTAATAACCTTACTAAAGCTGATATGGCTACCTGGAAAAGTGGTGATTCTCTTCTTCTGTCAGGAAAAATATTAACCGGACGAGATGCCGCTCACAAACGTATCCACTCTCTGCTAAGTTCCGGAAAAGGATTACCAGAAGGAGTTGATTTTAATGGGCGATTTATTTATTACGTTGGCCCTGTTGATGCAGTTCGAGACGAAGTTGTTGGTCCTGCCGGCCCGACAACAGCCACAAGAATGGATAAATATACGGACTTTATGCTCGAAGAAACTGGGTTACTCGGTATGATAGGAAAATCTGAACGTGGCCAACAAACCGTTGACTCAATCGCCAAACATAAGTCTGTCTATTTAATGGCCGTTGGTGGTGCCGCTTATTTAGTTTCTAAGGCAATAAAAAAATCCCGAGTGGTCGCATTTGCTGATTTAGGCATGGAAGCAATTTATGAATTTGATGTCGAAGATATGCCTGTTACCGTGGCCGTTGACAGTAAAGGCAATAATGTCCATGAGCAAGGACCTGCCATCTGGAAAGTTAAGATAGAAGAAATGGCTAATAAATTAGCTTAATAATTACGTTTTTTATTGCTTGAAAAAGCAGTGATGGTATAACACGATATGGACAGATAACATCAATATACGTAAGGAATAATTATGTTTGAACAAGTGAGTACGGCGCCAGCAGATCCCATCTTAGGATTAACTGATGCATTTAAAAAAGATCCCCGCAGTGAAAAAATAAATTTAGGTGTTGGGATTTATAAAAATGAAAGCGGGAAAACGCCTATTTTGGCGACCGTGAAAGAAGCAGAAAAACGCCTGCTAGCGACAGAAACAACAAAAAGTTATTTGAGCATTGAGGGCATTGCCGCTTATGGCGATGCTGTTCAGAAACTGTTGTTTGGCCAAGATTCCGACGTGGTACTTTC
Source organism: Psychromonas sp. (assembly GCA_047629075.1). Taxonomy (GTDB): domain Bacteria; phylum Pseudomonadota; class Gammaproteobacteria; order Enterobacterales; family Psychromonadaceae; genus Psychromonas. The sequence goes on from JBLHWW010000121.1 coordinate 8,257, forward strand.
AAATCGGGCTCGCACGGCACAGGCGCCAGGCGGCACCGGCGCACTGCGTACCGCAGCTGATTTTGCTGTCAAAAAGCTGGGTATAAAAAAAATATGGGTAAGTAACCCAACCTGGGCAAACCATGGCAATGTGTTTAAAACCGCAGGCCTTAATGTGGTCAATTATGCCTATTATAACGCCGAAAATAATGATTTAGATTTCGATGCTATGGTGGATTCATTACAAAGCGTTGAAATGGGCGATTTAGTACTTTTCCATGGCTGTTGCCATAATCCCACAGGCATCGATCCTACCCTGGAACAATGGGAAGTTTTAGCTAAATTGATTGCTGATTCAGGTGCCACTCCATTTTTTGACTTTGCCTATCAGGGGTTTGCAAAAGGTGTTGAAGAAGATGCTCAGGGACTGCGTATTTTTGCTAAATACAATAAAGAACTTTTAGTTGCTAACTCATTTTCTAAAAACTTTGGTTTATATAATGAACGCGTAGGTGGTATCACTTTGGTCGCTGAAGACAGCGAGATCGCGGAGTCTGCATTTAGCCAAATTAAATCAGGAATACGTTCAAATTACTCCAATCCTCCGGCTCATGGTGCTGCTATTGTTACCATTATTCTGACTGATCCCGATCTTTATCAGCAATGGGATAAGGAAGTTGCAGATATGCGCGATCGTATTAAAGAGATGCGTGAATTGTTTGTAAGCACATTGAAAGAGAAGGGTGTTACTAAAGATTACAGCTTTATTAGTCGTCAGAATGGTATGTTTTCTTTCTCTGGTTTGTCTGTTGAACAGGTCAATCGTTTAAAAGAAGAGTTTGCTATTTATATCGTAGGTTCAGGTCGTATTTCTGTCGCTGGTATGACTAAAGATAATATGCAACCTCTATGTGATGCACTGGTTAAAGTAATCTAACCTAAATTGGTCAATACTAAAATAAGGTTGCTCAGGCAGCCTTATTTTGTTTTTTTCCAACATATCCAGGTTTAAAAAATCATGAGTAGTCGAGTTATACAAAGTTTGTTGTTTCTTAATAATCTAAAAAAAATTCCGCTTGCGGTGGAGGACATTGATTGTCTTTTTACTACTAAGTCATTTAAAAGCGAACTGTTAAAACAGATAAGTAGCGCTAAAAAACGTATTTATCTCGCGGCGCTTTATCTTGAAGATGATCAGGCGGGCGAAGAAGTTTTATCCGCTTTATATCAAGCTAAAAAAAATAATCCTTCATTGGATATCGTTGTTTGTGTTGATTTTCATCGAGCACAACGAGGTTTAATAGGAGTCGATAAATCAGCGTCAACCAATGCAATCTGGTACCAGCAGGTGGCTAAAACAGAAGGGCTTGGTGTCAAAATTATTGGCATCCCCGTTAAACGTAAAGAGCTGTTCGGTGTACAGCATTTAAAAGGTTTTATTTTTGACGATCAGGTGCTCTACAGTGGTGCAAGTTTAAATAATATCTATTTGCATCAACAGGATAAATACCGTCTGGATCGTTACTGGTTAATAAAAAACAATGTATTAGCTGACTCTCTGGTGCGGTTTTTACAAGATAAATTTTTAAGTACAAATGCGGTAACATCACTAAACACCGAGAACATAGCGGATTTCCAGTCTCTCAAATTAGCGCATAAAATATTAACTTACGACTTGAAAACAGCGAGTTATCAGTATCAGGGGCAAGTGTCGCCGGATAAATTAACTGTTACCCCGTTATTCGGATTGGGCGTCCGTAAAAATCAACTCAATAAAACGATTCGTCAAATATTTCAAAGTACCGAAGAGAAGTTGATTGTATTTACGCCCTATTTTAACTTGCCGGGTGCTATCGTACGAGATATCAATGCGCTATTAACACGTGGCGTGCAGCTGACTATTGTAGTCGGAGATAAAACGGCGAATGACTTTTATATCCCAGCTGATAAACCTTTTAAAACTATCGGTACATTACCTTATCTCTATGAATGTAATATTAAAAAATTTGCCACTAAGCATCAGCAGTCAATCGATAAAGGGTTATTAAAGATTCATCTTTGGAAAGACAAGGCTAACAGTTTTCACCTTAAAGGGCTCTATGCCGATAATCGTTTTGTAATGTTAACTGGGCATAATCTAAACCCGCGAGCATGGCGTTTAGATCTGGAAAATGCCCTTTTAATTGATGATCCGCAACAGGAGATTAAAGGATTGCTAGATAAAGAACTTTCCGGCATATTAGCAAATACCCGTAAAATCAAACACTTTAATGAAATTGAAGATATTGCTAATTATCCCGACAATGTAAAAAAAATTCTTATTCGCATGCGCAGGTTTAAAGCGGATAGACTAGTCAAAGGTCTGCTTTAGTCATCTGGGATAGAGAACAAGTATTTTAAGTTGCCGCTGGCAAGGGTAGAGCTTAATCTCAACTTAACAACTTGCCAAGCTCCACTTAACGAATAACAGTAGCGCAAACCGATTAAGTTGTTGCTGGTAAGGGCAGTGCTTAATCTCAACTTAACAGTTTGCCAAGCTCCACTTAACGAATAACAGTAGCGCAAACCGATTAAGTTGTTGCTGGTAAGGGCAGTGCTTAATCTCAACTTAACAGTTTGCCAAACTCCACTTAACGAATAACAGTAGCGCAAACCGATTAAGTTGTTGCTGGTAAGGGCAGTGCTTAATCTCAACTTAACAGTTTGCCAAGCTCCACTTAACGAATAACAGTAGCGCAAACCGATTAAGTT
>JBLHWW010000122.1:0-10861 GCA_047629075.1 Psychromonas sp.
AGCACGGCAGGCAGGATAGGTTGAGCGTCTGGGCGTATTTGTCGACCAGAAATCGAAGTTAAACTCTGTTCCGATGAGATGGTTTATTTTTTTCCAATAGCCACAGATGGCCTGCTGCTGCTCGATGGGCATAGGCACGTCACTGTCGGGTGCCAGCCCCCCTAATACATATTGAACGGGTAATAGCTTAGAGAGATGCGCCTCTAATTTTTGCCATTCGGGCAAATGTGCCCAGCACCAACTGCACATCGGATCATGCACATAATAGAAACAGCTTTTACTGCTAGTCATAACGGGAGCTCCTTAAGGGAATAGTGCACTATATTAATGCGGCATACGCATTAATAAACAACCCCAATCATAACTGAATAATCAAATTTTTTTTAACTACTTTACACATCTATCGCTTCCGACAGACGGAAGCAGCTGCAGATCAGTTTCATCAACGACAGAGAATGAGCGGCGTATTTATCGCACCGGGTACTTTGCTATCCTGCAAAGACACCATGTTGCACGGCTGCCACTATTGAGTCGCCAGTAATAACTGTTCAGGACGAATTTCATTATAAGCATTAGCACTCGCAAAATCGCGGCGAATATCAGACAAAAACGTCGGGCAGTTAATAACATATACAAACTCATTGCTCCTGCATTGATTTACCATTAACACCGATCACATTGCCGTTATTACCGTAGACATCACTGGCCATTTCCATTAAAAAAAAGGGTATTTTTTGATTTATGCGCTGTGCTTGCGCAACATTGATCACAATATCTGGAGGAAAAATCTGCCCAACAGGCAGATCACCGGGCGCTATTTTCCCTTTTAAAATCTGTAAGCCATACAACCCGGCCTGATTAGCATTATTGGCAAAACTTACCCCAAAAAACATTAAAGCACTGTCAGCTCTGTTACAAACCACATCGGGTACAGCTGAAATAACCGCTAAACTACCGGCATAGAGGTTAATTTCGTTCATTCTTGACAGTAAACTTGAACTGCCGGTTAACCATAATATGCTGCTACTTAATGTCGGATCGCCTTTTTTTAAGGCCTTTATCGTCCTTTCCATAGACACGTCTAAGGCAAGCGATGGATCATCCCGATCGACAACAATGGTAATAATCTTCACCCCATTTTTTTCTGCTATCTTTTTCAGGGGCAGATACTGGGTAGCATAAGCACTGTGATTATTTTTCGCATAGAGCACGCCGATTTGTTTAAGCGACGGTTTAAAGCGCTGCATATATCTTAATGTCACCGAAGCCGGTAAATTAAGTGAGGTAAAAGCAAAATTATCCCCGGAACCATGGATATTATCGATCAGCCCTAATAAGACCGGATCTTTCGCATTCACTGAGACGACTGGAATTTTCCCGCCTGTATAAGACTTGCGCATTGCAACAGTGGCCGTTGAACCAATACTGTAAATCAGATCAACTTTATTCTCTGCATCGGCGAGCATATTCATTAATGCTTCAACGTTATCGGCCCCAGGTTTACTCGGCAGTTTTCTAACCAGAATATGTGCCTGCGGTAATTCACGAGCGTATATTTCCAGTAATTTTTTTAGCGCAATATCATAGGATTTAGCCTGACGAGAGACAATCATTAATATTTTAGGGGCCGATTCTAGTGGCATAAATTCAACCCCCTTTGCCGTCGTTTTTATCTGCCAGTGGCTTTTTTGCTGCGGTTTTAAATCATCACCCAGCCAAATGGGCCACTGCTCAGCGGCGATTAGACTTGAGTTCCATAATAAAACAAGCATCAGTAATACTCTGATCATGCACATACTTCCTTAGTTGAATTTTCATCAGAAAATGCGAATAAAACACAGGTAAAAATAAAGAAAGCAACCAATACAAACATAGCCTGCTCAACACCAAACCAAATCAGCAGCTGCATGGCTAATGTCATCATTGTGACCATCAGCCACTGTTGATTCATCACCACCGCAACGGCCATCAACATCAATGCGCAGCCAGCCGGTAAATTACCCAACATTAACGCTTTCTTAGTGCTACCTAATTTATCAATCCAGGGACCTACTTTACGACTGACCAGCAGTATAATCCCGACATATGACATCAGTACCTGGCCGATAGTTTCTTTGTTGATGCCACATTAAGCCACAAGCGGCGCTACAGCAAAGACAACCACGCCAGTCAAAGCAGCTGTTAGTTAGAATAACAACTAACAGCTCAGTGCGCAGAGAAGTTGGAATTTCAATTAATCGCCATGAGTCAGAAATCATTATAATCAGCATCGATCCCTGACGTTATTTCTGTGCTTTCATCGACGGTAATAGAACAGTAAACTGTGTCATAAACAAACCGATGAAGGCAGCCAAAGAAAAGGTACCCTGATCACCAAAATAATCAGCGAATAATGTACCGGCAGCCTGAACCTTATTACTTTTAATGCCTGAAACCCACTATATAACCTTGAAAAATCAATAAAAACAAGAACTTGACTAACACCGGATATCAGTCGCGCAGATGATGTACTTATTAAACCTAAATCAATACCCAGCAGCTAAGAGTCAAAAATAAAAGACCATTCAGCCAGAACGACAGCTGAAAACAGTCACCAACCCGGTTACCGACTCGCTGGAGTCAAAGATCGGGTGAAGAACCTGATTCAATCACGCAAGATGGATACTCTGTCAAGAATTTTCTCTATCCCTAAACGGGTAGCTTCTGTTTGCGCCATGACCGTATTAGTGCTTAATTACTTATAACTTTTAAGTGCCTGAGCATAGCCCACCACAAAAACCAGTAATAACTAAAAAAGTCACCATGGACAGCCTTTAGATTCAAACAATAAGTCCATAACGTGAATAGGTAGAAAAACGCTCAGCTAACGATAGGTTAATCGCTTTTTTTGGCAAAAAATGCAACAATGCAAACATATAACCAATCACCCAATCACCCAATCACCAACGATGCCAGATTTATGCCTTAAATAAAACCGAGTTGAAGCAAAATAAAATAGCAAAGCAACTAAGTGTTTGCCAAGCAACCATTAACAGGGAATTTCCCGGTATACCGGTAAGCGTGGTTATCGTATTAAGCAAGCTGAAATATTTATGGTGTTGCATTAAGACCAGTAAAAAATCACCGCTCAATTTCTTATCTATTACGTCATCAATTTGTTATTCACAGCAGCTATTGGTCTTTTTATTGCCCGTATTGGAGAGCAGCGGGCACTAACAATTGAATATATTGGGCTTATTATCAGCTTTGTTGGTTACGCTTTTGTTGAGCCCGAAAAAACTCGCAGCCACATTATGTGTTACCAACCACCGGCGTTCGCTATGACAATAGTATTGAAAACATATTTGCAAAAAGTAGCCGATAAAAAAGATATTACCGTGGTTATTATTTCTACCCTGCTTGGTCTTTTATGGCTGTATTAGCCACCGGCGGTGTTTTTCATCGGAACTGCTTTTGCCGTTTACTGACTGCTGCTGGGGCGTAATATTCCGCTGTCACCCTCACCAGAGAATAAAGTCAATTGGCATTAGGTGACAAAAAACAGAAATATAGTATTAGATAACAACAACTGATTCACCATTGCATAAATATTGACCCAAAAAAGAAAAATTATTGATGCGGGGAAATGAAAGCGAATAATTGCTGATGTAAATGGTAGAAATTTTAATTATCCCATGGTCATTAATACTTTTATTAATAGCCATGGGGTATAATTTAGGTCCTTTCGAATACTTTATTTTAGCCGCCAGTATTCGAATGCTATATTAATAATGGAGAGCGTAATGAGTTCAGGTAAATATTTAAAATGGGAAGATTCTAAGGGCAACGTCTTTAGACCCGTTTCCATTACTGGAAACGAATTACTCAACAATAGGGCGCTCAATAAGAGTACCGCATTCACTTATCAAGAGCGTGAAGATTTTGCGCTTAATGGTCTTTTACCACCACGAGTACAAACCTTTGAAGATCAAGTAAAACGGGTTTATCAGGGATTTAGCTCATCCTCTACGGATATTGAAAAATACCAATATTTACGTGCGTTGCAAGATAGGAATGAAACGTTATTTTATGCCCTTATCTCACGTAACATTGAAGAGATGACACCTATTATTTATACCCCGACGGTAGGTAAAGCCTGTCAAGAGTTCAGCCATAGATTTCAGATAGCCAGAGGACTTTATATAACAACGGATAATATTCATGATATCGGCAATATGGCACGAGAGTTTACAGGTAAAGATATTCAAATTATCGTTGTAACAGATAGCCAGGGCATTCTTGGCATTGGCGATCAGGGTGTTGGAGGCATGGGCATACCGATTGGTAAATTATCACTTTATACCTTAGGTGCGGGTATTCACCCGGATCATTGTATGCCAATCGTATTAGATGTGGGTACAGATAATCAGGATCTACTTGCTGATCCGATGTACTTAGGAGTCCCTAAAAAACGTTTAACAGGTGAACCCTATAAAGCCTTTATTAAAACATTTGTTGAACAGGTGAAATTACATTTTCCAAAAGTTGTTTTACAATGGGAAGATTTCAGCAAATCTAACGCTTTTGACAACTTATCTCATTACGAAGATGACTTGCCATCATTTAATGATGACATACAAGGTACCGGTGCTGTTGTGCTAGCTGGGATAATCGGCTCCACAAAAATGAAAAGTGAAACATTAATAGATCAGACTTATGCTGTTTACGGCGCAGGGGCTGGTGGTGTTGGTGTTGCCGATCAAATTTTTGCGGGTTTGCTTAAAGAAGGTCTGACCCACCAGGAAGCGCGCGATAAAATATTTATCCTCGACTCCCGCGGTGTGGTGTTTGCAGATAGAGAAGGTTTGGATGAATATAAAAAACGTTTTGCTAAACCCGTTGAATTAGTAAAAGATTGGCAACTGCCAGAGACCAATAAGGTCGGTCTTACTGAGTTACTGGATAATGTTCCCGTGACAGTTTTATTAGGCTGTAGTGGTGTAGGCGGTGCATTTCAAGAGCATCATATTAAGAAAATGTTAGATCATACCGCACGACCTATGATATTTCCGCTTTCTAACCCAACCAGCTGTTGTGAAGCGCTACCGGAAGATATTTATAAGTGGTCCGATGGTCAAGCGATTGTTGCAACGGGCAGTCCATTTGATGATCTGCATTTTAAAGACAATGTTTATCGCATCGGACAAGGAAATAACGTCTTTATTTTCCCCGGTGTCGGGCTCGCAGCAATCACTGCTGAGGTAAAAAAAATCACTAAGGATATGTTTACTACTGCGTCTTTTGCATTAGCCGATTATGTATCACAAGAAGATCTTGATGCAGGTTGTGTATTTCCAAAAATTAGTGAGCTGAGAGAAGTTTCTCTTCATGTTGCTAAGGCAATACTTGAGCAAATTCAGCAAACAGATCCAGACTGTCACCTGCTTGATAAAGATATCACTAAAGAACTTGCATTACGGATGTGGGAACCGGCGTACCTGCCCTACCGCAGAGTTTAAAACCACCAGCCCTGTTATTTAACAGGGCTTTTTTTAACGGCTAACCTATTATTTCGTCAAAGCTCAACTTCCTGAGCCATCAATAAACGCTTTACAACCAGCAACTGATAGCAAACCCATTAATTAAGTGATCAGATTTTCCCATTCCCTTTGACTGAGTGTTTTTACCTCTTCTACCTGATGCCTAAAGTTATTCCATTCTCAACTAACAGGATTAGCTATATATTGATAATCTTTAATTGCAAAATTGGCCAAATCATGGGTGCCCACAATTGTCCTATTGAATTTAACACGGACTAATAAGAGGAAGGTGCATAATGGCTAAATTATCGAATGGAATTGCCTGACTTGTGCAATGCATTGGCAATAGAATAGCACGTAGGGTCCGCTCTGCGCAGCGATTTCGGCTGCTTGTGGTGCAAGAAGTGCATCCTACCGATAACATAATGCCAATTCCATTAATGAACTTATCATGTCGATTCAATCCATTGAATCGAGCTTTCCAAACGTATTAATAAAGTGCTCAGATTTGCTCTTCAAATGGCTTTGTTAGCGTAAAATTTTCCTTTGGAGCAAGTGATCATAAACTTAATGCTTTTGTTATTATACCAATTCCACTCATTAAGTGATCTATTTAGGCACCGGAAAAATACATGAAAGTAAGGCATTGATTACAGTAACTATCTGCTCTAATTACATAATATAGTATGGAACGATTTTGAACTGCTTTAGCTGGCCACGAAAGGGAAATAACAGGATGTTATGAATCAAATCAAGCACCAAGACTAAAATGTAGTTTTATGTCTAGCTAGCATAGGCTTTAACTCGCATAAATGAGCAGAAAATCAATGGATTTAGTATTATCTATGACTTAAAAAAATCTCATCATAAAAAACACCACAATCCTGTCTTTATGAACACAAATCGCTAATATGTAATCAACAACAACTATTTTAACTGCCTTGATATTTATGTTATTTTTAACCTTTAAATTCAGTTGATTTATGGAGTATACGATGGCGCTCGTGGAAAGTTTTTTTGATCAGGAAACTAATACGGTCTCCTATGTAATTGCTGATTCGACAAGCAAAAAATGTGCTGTCATTGATAGCGTGATTGGATTTGACCTAAGCTCAGGCCGAACGTGTCAGCGAAGCACAGAAAGTATTTAATGCTCCCGCCAGTTTTGCAACAAACGGAGAACAATTTGATAAACTTATTCGCGATCAGGAATGTCTTAATATCGGTCAATTAAGCCTACATGCAATACACACGCCGGGCCACACTTCCGCCTGTATGAGTTACCTGATCGAAGATGCACTATTCGTAGGCGATACTTTATTTATGCCTGATTACGGCACAGCTAGAGCTGATTTTCCAGGTGGAAATGCACAGACGCTATACCGTCCTATTCAAGAACTATTAAAACTACCAGATCAAACCCGCGTTTTCACATGCCATGATTATAAAACGCCAGAGCGAAATGAGTTAGCATGGCAGAGCAGTATTGCGCAGCAGAGAATGAATGTGCACTTAGCCGATGGTGTTAGCGAAGCTAAATTTATAGATTTTAGGAAACAACGAGACAAAAAATCATCTCTCCGCCGTTTTTTCTCCCTTCTGTTCAAATCAAGATGCGTGCCGAGCGCTTTCCAGAACGCGCCTCTAATGGTATTTCATACCTGTTAACCAGCTTTAAAGTAATGAAGAATGTAAAGATACTAAATTCCTGAGCACAACGGATTTAAAAGACATTTTTTATGCCTTTAAAAGCTATCATAATCAAAACCCAAATAAGGATATTATTTTAGTTTTCCCCAAGGATTCGCAGGATCATATGCAGGCTCAGTTTTGTTTGCTTTACGATCAGTTCCGTGTTCGCGCTTTTTATCATGCTGCTGTGTTTTAGCCTTAAAGTTTGAGGCAGCCTTGGCCTGGGAAAGCTCTATTGATTCTACCGTCAGGATCATCGGATCACGTGCGACGATTCCCGGTGCAAAACCGCGCTCACGAGGCGCTAATTCATACTCTTGCGGATCAGGTTTGGGCATACGTTTAAAACGGTATAAATAAAACTCTTCTAATTTTGCTCTTGCCCACTCAGTCTTTCTAAGGAATTTGAGACTACCGTCAATCGACGGGTTAGTTTTAAAGCAATGAAAACGTAAAGCGGTAGACAGTATCTCCCAACCGTAAAGCTCAACTAATTCAGTCAGTAGTACTTCTAATTTAAGGCCGTGTAACGGGTTGTTCTGTTGTTCTTTGATCATGGGTGTTCCTAATAGGACTGTATTTTAAGGCAGTTATTATACGTCTTAGTGGCTCACAATCACTAACAAAAAACAAATGCATAGAAAAGTAACCTGGAATGCAGTTAAGCATTCAACGAGTGTAAAAATAGTACGTTAGCTTATGGTATTATAATCCACACTGTATTTTATTTTATGCTTGGTTTTTTGTTTGTAAAACAGGCGCTATTTTCCCACTGAGCGATGAGTTCATTTTTAAGTGGGTTCAGGAGAAATATGCCGTATCCAATATTGTATTCTTTACATCGCTGTCCTTATGCAATGCGCGCAAGAACGGCTATTTTATTGGCACAACAAACGCTGTTATTACGTGATATTGTGATGAAAAATAAACCTGTTGAGATGTTAAGCGCTTCAGTAAAAGGCACTGTACCGGTATTAATATTTGACGATCAATCTGTTATCGATGAGAGCTTGGATATTATGATTTGGGCATTAGATAAAAATGATCCTGATGACTTATTATACAAGAACCAACCTGAGGCTTTATCGGAAATGCTTAACTTAATAAGCAGAAACGATAATGAGTTTGTAAATAACCTGAAAAAATATAAAGTGACAGCCCGCTACCATGACATTGAGGAACAATTCTACCGCCAAAAATGTGAATTATTTATTGCAGAATTGGAACAACGTTTAACTACACAAGCTTATATTATGGGCGAAAAACCAAGCTTAGCTGATATTGCTATTCTACCCTTTATTCGCCAATTTTCGCGAACGGATCGCCAGTGGTACTTACAAGCACCCTACCCAAATCTGAGACGGTGGCTTAAAACCCATATCCAAAGCCCGCTATTCAGCAAAATAATGACAAAATACCCGCAGTGGTTAGATCACCGAGAGGAAATGTTATTTCCTTTAAAATAATAACTGGCTGAATATTTCGAAATGCAAATAATCGCGGCTGTATAACAGGGATATCCTTTGGCAAAAAGTACACTCAACTGTTCCCAATAAAGGAGTTGGTTGGCATCATAAAGTAATGTAAAAAGCTCTCAACCGACTTTTCAACATCATCCGGATTCGGGCTCTGCAAATAGTTTAAATATAAAGCCTGCGATATTATAATACTCAAATTTTTCACTGCATTCATGGACAGCTTGACCCGTTTGGTATTGTCTATAATAAAGCTCAACTAATTGTGCTAAGGCTGTTTGTTTATCTCAGTTTCCTCGATGCCCAATTCAGACAGGCCATCCTCCACAAAAAGTAAGAAGATCATTGATGATGCTGATTACCGGGGGTTCCTGCTGCTTTCTTTTTCTCAAATCAGGCCAAAATAAACAAGCATTTAAACCGTTTTTTGCGGTACGATAAAATTTTTATTGGCATAATAAAAAGGAATAGTCGGCAGTATTTTTTATTAAGTCCCCTCGTAAAGCACCTATCAAACCACTCATCAGCGCAGCACTTGCAAGCATATTTGTGGGGCTAGGTCCGGCAGGAAGTGCACGTAACTCAATGCGTAAATGCCGATTATCAAGCGGATCATAGACAGAACGATTCCAATTCCAAATACTGCCCACGTGTGATCTTAATTTGCTCAATGAAAGCGCTTGTCCCGCCCTTAGCTGTGCAATGGGATTTTCCTGAGAAAAAACCGCAAAAATGGGTTCAAACAGGTAAACAGCTTCGGCAAACAAATCCTAAACATCGCTACATAGCCACCCAAAACCATAAAACACACGCGCAGGGCAATGGTTATCTATAGCGTATTGAGTACGACAATCCGTTGCCTGTTTAAACAACGCAGTGCGCGTTTCATGCCAAACTTTTCTGCCTAAGCCGAGAGAGCAAGCACCATAGGAATTGTTAGCTAGGTGACGTTATAGGCATCGGCAAAATCACTCGGATTAACACGGTAGTGAAACTGAAAAGAGGTTGCCACACCTTCTGCCGTGATATTCGGCCAATGGAGATCTAAAACATCTTCACCGCAAATGTACAAATAAAAATCTGAACCGCGTTTACGCCTCAAGGTTTTTGCCAGAATATCGTAGCGAGGTAACTCGGTTAATGCGTTAAGCCCGAGGTCCTTAGCCTGCAGGGTAGGGAAAATACCGATTGGCAATATTCTGGCCTGCATTTTTTTGCAGAATAAGTCAGAACGTTAAGCTGTTCAATCATCTGCTTTTTTATTTTTGTGAAAGGTACCTTATACCAATCCGCATAAGTAAATAGTCTAAAATTGCGCAGGAAAAAATGATTATAGCAAGACGTTTGATTGAGCAATAGCTGGCTATTGAGATTAAAAACAACGAAGCTAACGTTAATTTTAACAACTAAGATAGATCAGAGATTTATGTGGATTGGTATTAGTACCACCCACATAAAATTATATTCAAGATTAAAGTGGTTTAACTCCAAGGTTAACTGCTTATCATTCACTAAATCAAGCAGGGCTATATTGATTGATTTTGCAGCACCTTGCACATCGATAGTATAAAGATCTAACTCGGCACCAAAAGAAGGAGCACTCCGCCAAAATTGTGGTTGCGCTAGGAGCGTTTTCAATGCCTTTAGACTTTCATTCAAGTGTTTCCAGTATTGCTCAAAGTCCTGCGCCGTAAACTGGGTTTGCTGTATATATTTTCCCAGATGAGGATCTTCAGGATGCCTTAGGTGAGAAGGTAATAGTGGTGAATACTATGACTAAAAATAGTTTTTTAGAGAGGATGCATGTCATCCAGATTAGATCTGTAATATACAATTTAATTTCTAGAACAAGCATTAAACCCAATTAATTTTGTACAATGGAAGAATAAAAATATTGACCGGGCTTTTATGAATGACTGGATATTTTCCCTGAAAATTGAAAAAAATAATCAAGGAATGACAACTGTCATCACCGGGAGTTTAGCATTACGGGCTAATCTGCGCTGGTCAACAAGTTACCCCCTAAATTGCAGTGAGATTAGCTTTTAGTGCACAACTTTTTTTAGCTAAAAATATTAAGGTATCCTTTAGTGGTGACTGCTCGGTTATTTACGAATACCTCCCGTGGTTAGCGCAGTAGGGTCCAAAATTTCAGTTAATTGCTCACGACTGAGA
>JBLHWW010000123.1:0-10807 GCA_047629075.1 Psychromonas sp.
GGACGAAGCGTTCAAGCTTCATGCGTTCATTTAATCGTTGTACGAAACGATTTTGCGCATGGCTGGTTAAGGGTTTTCTAGCGGACTGGCCGGGGATCAAAAATTCACGTCCACTGCCGTAAGGTAAGTTAAGAGATCGGATTAACTCAATCACTTTGCTCGAGAGTGCGCGCCTGATTGCCTTTTTAGTTTTAGAACGATCAGAGGGTAATATCCAGATACCCCGTTCCAAATCAAATTCATTAACCCGCGCTTCTCGAATCTCACTGTTTCGAGCACCCGTCAAAATAAGCAGCTGGGTACAGACTCGGCAACTAAGTGCCGCCCTGCTCATCTCGATTTCACGCCATAGCTTTGCAACTTCATACCATTCTAAAGTTCGCTCGCGCCTACGTTGATGATTGCCAACAGCTAGTGTTGGAATATCAAGCAGGTGACTTTGTGTAATACATCCACGGGATTTAGACCAGCGAATAAAGGTTTTGAAACGCCTTAGGACATTACCGGCATTCTCGGGGCTTGTGTCTTGGTTGATGCGATCAAAAAACCTGATCCAGTCTGTATATTTGTATCGCTCAACATTAATAGTGGCAAAAGGGATAACATACTTATTTACAGTGGAGTGATAAAGGGCCTTTGTTTTTTCACTGAGCTCTTTATCAACACGCAAGGTTAAAAACTCATTGGCAATATTACCTAACAACGCATGATCAGAACCAGCACCGACTAAATGGCGGGGATCATTACCATCGAATACCGCACGCCTGAGCGCAGTCACTTGCTCTCGCGCTTCACTTAGTTTAACCTCGGGATAACGGCCTATTTTCATGCGTTGACCTTTACCCTGCCAGTTAAATCTGAAATTAAAAGTGATCACTGCGTTCTTACTTATACGAATAGTAAGCCCATCACGATCAGCAATTTCAAATTTCCCCGTATAAGGTGCCTTGATACTACGCAATTTAGAGTCCGAAATTAACATATTCCACCTTGATACAGATAAGTTTCAAAAATGATACATAAACTGATACATAGTTGTCAAACAACCCAGCAAAAAATAGACTTACAAAAGCAAACAGAAGTAAGACAACAACACAGTAAAAACAAGGCATCGAATGAATAATAACGAGCAAAAAGTAACATCAAAAAAAACCACCGATCAGCCGTCGATATACTGGCACGATTATGAGACATTCGGACTTAATCCTGGCACGGATCGCCCTTCTCAGTTTGCCGGTATTCGTACTGATATCGATTTAAATATTATCTCTGAGCCCGATGAATGGTATTGCCGACCGCCCAATGACTACCTTCCAAATCCTGAAGCTTGCTTGATCACGGGGATAACACCCCAACATGCATTACAAAAAGGCATGGTAGAAAGTGAGTTTATTGCGCTCATTAACCAGCGATTCAGCCAGGAAAATACCTGTGTTGTGGGTTATAACAATATACGCTTTGATGATGAAGTGACGCGCTTTACACTCTATCGTAATTTTCGCGATCCTTATCAGCGTGAATGGAAGAATGGCTGTTCCCGCTGGGACATTATCGATATGGTAAGAGCTTGTTATGCTTTGCGTCCCGAGGGCATCAATTGGCCCGTCGATGAAAATGATGCCCCCTCTTTTCGTTTAGAATTGTTAACCAAAGAGAATGGCCTCGCGCACCAACAAGCGCATGATGCAATGTCGGATGTTTATGCCACCATTGCAATGGCAAAGTTGATAAAAGAGACACACCCTAAGCTCTATGATTATTTCTTTGGTCTGCGTAAAAAAAATAATGTCCTAGCGCAACTAAAACTGGGCACTAATACGCCCGTAGTACATGTTTCAGGGATGTTTCCCGCCCTTCAGGGCTGTGCATCCTACATAATGCCTATCACACAGCATCCTTCTAATAAGAATGCAGTCATAGTAGTTGATTTAAATAAAGATTTAAGTGGGTTGGAGACACTTTCAATAGAACAAATCCAAGCCTACTTATATACTCCCAGCATCGATTTACCGGAAGGCATTGAACGTCCCGCTATCAAATTAATCCATATTAATAAATGCCCAATCATTGCACCGGCAAAAACATTAACCGAGGAACGAGCGGATCAATTGGGTATTAATCGTGAGCAATGCCGACGCTCGTTAGATTTTTTAAAGAACCAGCAAGGTCTTGCAGAAAAACTACAGAAGGTTTTTGTACAGGAAATGCCAAGTACGGAAAATAAATCAGTGGAGGAGATGCTATATAGTGGAGGATTCTTGTCTGCGGCAGACAAAGCGCTAAGTGAACAAGTTTGTAACAGCACGTGGCAGGAGTTAACTAATAAAGAATTCAACTTTGAAGATGACCGCTTAGATATTCTGTTATGGCATTACAGAGCCAGAAATGCACCAGATTCATTGGATTTCGCCGAGCAGGAAAAATGGGCAAGGCACCGCCAAGCCTATTTATTAGAAAATAGTCAAGCCTATATTGAAAAGCTTGAAGCCCTCGCACTTGAAAATCAGAGCAATCCTGCAAAAATAGAATTATTACAGCAATTATATGATTATTTGAATTATTTAAACTATGAATAATCAACTGTTAGCCTTAAAATAAACGAAGGTTTAATAAGTAAAAAATTCATACTTTAATCATCAGAAAAGTGAGCTAAGATTGTGATCAAACTTATTATTATTTTAGCTTCTTTCCTATCAACAGTGTGTTTTGCCGAAAAAACTCCGACTAATTCATTACAGGTACAGTATCAGGAAAGTATTAAACCAAACTCAACTGCATTTTATTTAAATCCTGTTGTCCAAATTCCGGAGACAACCTATTTGTACCTGAACTCTGTATTTTCCTCTTTTTATAAAAAACTGTCTTTTAATACTTCAATAGCCAACAGTATATTTAAAAAAAATGCTTATTATCAGGTTATTGCTATCCCAATCATTCCAACCAATACCGAAGGGGTTCAGCTTGAATTTTTTGGTAATTTTTCGACTCCTGCTTCACAGTATTTAAGTAATTTTTCAGCGGATCACCTTCTCTATAATTACCGGTCTAATTCTGAAACATTCGATCTCTATAGGAGCGATCTGGCACTGGGTGCCGGTATCAGTTTTAAGACCGACTCGAACAGCAAAATTAAAATAGTTATTTCTAATAATGAAATTCCGGGCTATGGCACAAGTAAAGCATTAGTCGGTTTTGAAACTAAATTTTAACCCGTAACATCCCCATTATTCTTTACATAAAATGGCGAATGGCTTTGCTGCAGAAGGATCGAATGCCAAGTTATCGTAAAATACTATATGCTATAACAAAACTTTATTTCCGAAAAAACAATAGATTCGCTATATTCATAATCGCGCAATATAGCTGCAGCATTATTAATAAGAAGTCAATAAAAATTCAATAAAACTCAATACAAAAGGGAATTACATGTCCAACATATTTAGTGACAATTCACAAGCTATCGGCAAAACACCTCTGGTCCGTTTAAATAACGTCACATCCGGTAATGTTTTTGCAAAAATAGAAAGCCGTAATCCAAGCTTCAGTGTTAAATGCCGAATCGGTGCGAACATGATTTGGGACGCAGAGAAGAAAGGCACGTTAACTAAAGATGTTGAACTTGTTGAGGCTACAAGTGGAAATACAGGTATTGCACTGGCGTTTGTTGCCTCTGCGCGTGGTTACAAAATAACCTTAACTATGCCAAATACAATGAGTGTTGAACGTCGTAAGCTATTAAAAGCATTAGGGGCTAATTTAGTATTAACCGATGGCGCAAAGGGTATGAAAGGTGCAATTGCTGAAGCTGAAGCGATTGTCAGTTCAGATCCTGCTAAGTACTTGTTATTAAAACAATTCGATAACCCTGCTAACCCTGAAATTCATGAAAAAACAACAGGCCCTGAGATTTGGAATGATATCGATGGCGAAATCGATGTATTTGTTGCCGGAGTCGGTACTGGTGGAACAATCACAGGTGTAAGTCGTTATATTAAACATACCCAAGGTAAAGCAATTATCAGTGTTGCTGTTGAGCCAACAGACTCTCAGGTGATTGCACAAACGCTCGCCGGTGAAGAAATCAAACCTGGCCCGCATAAAATTCAAGGTATTGGCGCTGGTTTTATTCCTAAAAACTTAGATCTTTCTTTAATTGATCGTGTTGAAGCTGTCAGTAATGAAGATTCAATCGCAATGGCACGTCGTTTGATGGAAGAAGAAGGTATTCTAGCAGGAATTTCATCGGGTGCTGCCGTAGTTGCTGCTGCTCGTTTAGCCGAGTTAGATGAATTTAAAGACAAAAACATTGTTGTTATTTTAGCAAGTTCAGCTGAACGTTATTTATCAAGCGCACTCTTTGCAGGTGTTTTTGAAGGTGAAAATTTTCCGTCTATATAGACGGTATTGAAATAATAGCGTCGTGAGTAATAATCTCCACGCAACATAGTCAGTGTTGAGATAACAGCGTCGTGAGTAATAATCTCCACGCAACATAGTCAGTGTTGAGATAACAGCGTCGCGAGTGAAGCATGTCCTCGCGACTTTTAATCGAGTCTAAAGACAACTTGAAGCAACTTGCTTCTGGTATACCTTTAGACTCGCTCATATTAATTTCAACTGTACTCCTAAGAGGCAGGAAGCAGCAATTTCGACTGCTTTGAACATAGCCCGAAAAAACTGTTAAATTTTATTTGTCAACCCCTTATTCGCCTCCTTTTAACAAGACAAATCACATCTTTAACAATACAAATCGCAAAAACACACAGCGCAATGAAGTTATTATCGCTTCCGGGCAAAAATATATTGACCTGTTCACTGTTTTTGCGGATTATCGTCATCATTTTTAAGGTAACTAATGTCATCTGCCCGTTAATAATAATGTTTTAACTCTTAATAACTAACTGGCAAACAAAAACTTGACCTAGATTAACACCCTAGTTAACTTTATTGGTTATTTTAAGTAACACAAAAATACTTCTTTATTATCACCTTACCTTATGATTTAGTAAGGTGATAAAATAAAAACTGATTTCTCATAATATTAGGACATTACCATGTTTGAACAAAAAGTTACTATCACAGCACCAAACGGCCTTCATACTCGTCCAGCAGCACAATTTGTAAAAGCAGCTAAATCTTTTGAATCTGCTATTTCGGTTGAAGTCGGTGAAAAATCAGCAAGTGCCAAAAGTCTTTTTAAACTACAAACTTTAGGATTAACTCAGGGAACTGAAGTAAATATTAAAGCTGAAGGTAGCGACGAAAAAAACGCCGTTGAAGCACTGATTGAACTGATGGCTACTTTGGTATAGTTTCATTGCATCATTTGTAAATTTTAGGCTCTTTCTTATTAGATTGTTTTAAAATATACCCTTTAATTACAATTTTTATAGAAAGAGTCCAAATTTTAATTAGAACTTTAAAGGATGGATTATGATATCTGGTATTCTAGCATCTCCTGGTATAACGATAGCAAAAGCATTATTGTTACAGGAAGATGAAATTACCCTTAATACGGCAAAAGTGAGTGATTCTGATAACGAAATCGCACGTTTTAAAGACGGGCGGGCAAAAACATCAGCTCAACTTGAAATTATCAAACAACAAGCACTCGAAACATTTGGCGAAGAAAAAGAGGCAATCTTTGAAGGTCATCTGATGCTGCTTGATGATGAAGAGCTAGAAGAAGATATCGTTTCTCACATTCGCAAAAAAAAATGCAGTGCTGATGTTGCGGTTCATACGATTGTTGAAGAAAATGCCAACATGCTTGAGCAGCTCGAAGATCCTTACTTACGTGAACGCGCCGCTGATTTTCGTGATATCGGCAACCGTTTACTGAAGAATGTACTGGGTATTAAGATTGTTAATTTAAGTGATATTTCTGAAGAGGTAGTGTTAATTGCTAATGATTTAACTCCATCAGAAACAGCACAAATAAACCTTGATAAAGTGCTCGGTTTTGTAACCGATATTGGTGGCAGAACATCACATACTTCAATCATGGCACGCTCCCTCGAAATTCCTGCCATCGTTGGTACAAAAGATATTACTAAGCGTGTAAAAAATGGTGATTTAATCATTTTAGATGCACTTAATAATAAAGTTATTATTAATCCAACGAATGCGGAAATAGAAGAAGCGAAACGCATCAAAGCCGCATTTCTGGCAGATAAAGCTGAACTTGCCAAGTTAAAAGATTTGCCTGCAGTAACACTTGATGAGCATCATGTGGAAGTGTGTGCAAATATCGGCAGTGTTAAAGATACTGAAGGTGCAAAACGTAATGGTGCTGAAGGTGTTGGTCTATACCGTACTGAATTTTTATTTATGGATCGTGATAAGTTACCCACTGAACAAGAACAGTTTTTAGCTTATAAAGACGTTGTTGAAGCAATGGATGGTCAAGCTTGTATTATCCGTACAATGGATATTGGCGGCGATAAAGATTTACCTTACCTTAATTTGCCAACGGAATTAAATCCTTTCTTAGGTTGGCGTGCAATCCGCATCTGTTTCGATCGACCAGAAATAATGAATCCTCAATTGCGTGCTTTATTGCGTGCATCTTCATTTGGTAAAATTCGCATTATGTTCCCGATGATAATCTCAGTTGAAGAAATTCGTCGACTAAAAGAGATTTTGAATGAACTTAAAGCTGAACTTACTGCAGAAGGTTTGGATTTTGATAAAGAGATCGAAATTGGTGTTATGATCGAAACGCCGGCAGCAGCGGCGATTGCGCATCACCTGATTAAAGAAGTTGATTTTTTCAGTATCGGTACAAATGATTTAACCCAATATACCCTTGCTGTAGACCGCGGTAATGAACTTATTTCTGCTCTCTACAATCCAATGACCCCTTCTGTATTAAGCATTATAAAAACAGTAATTGATGCTTCCCATGCAGCGGGTAAATGGACGGGTATGTGTGGTGAGTTAGCGGGTGATGAAAAAGCCACATTATTGTTAGTTGGCATGGGTCTTGATGAGTTCTCCATGAGTGCGATGTCTATCCCAACGGTTAAGAAAATTATCCGTAATGCTAATTACTCAGATGTAAAAGCACTTGCTGATCAAGCATTATCCGTAGCAACAGCAGCTGAAATTGAAGCCTTAGTTAATGAGTTCAACAAAACTAAAGGTATTAATTAAATATTTAAACAAGCTACACTGTAAATAAAAAATCAGTTCATTTAAAAAATATAACTATTAACAATAATAGGGAGTTCAATCATGGGTTTTTTCGATTCATTAAAAAAAGCGGTTTCAGGTAATACTCAAACTGAAAGTACCATCAACCTGATAGCGCCAATTTCTGGTGAAATTGTTGCGATTGAAGAGGTGCCTGATGTTGTTTTTGCTGAAAAAATAGTAGGAGATGGTATAGCTATTCGTCCTACCGGTAACAAAATGGTTGCTCCTTGTGACGGAACAATTGGTAAAATATTTGAAACAAATCATGCATTTTCGCTTGAATCTGACACGGGTATTGAGCTTTTTGTGCATTTCGGTATTGATACTGTTGAGCTGAAAGGTAAAGGTTTTACGCGTATTGCTGAAGAAGGCCAAAAAGTAAAAATGGGTGATACAATTATTGAGTTTGATCTTGCATTTCTAACTGAAAAAGCAAAATCAATTTTAACGCCTGTTGTTATCTCAAACATGGATGAAATTAAAGAATTGCAAAAAATGTCCGGTACTGTTGTAGTTGGGATTGATCCAGTTCTTAAAATAGTTAAATAATATAAATTTTTTTAACTTTTAAAAGAGTCGCTGATGCGACTCTTTTAGTTTCTGTGCTGATCTTATTATTATTAATTGTTACAATATTTTAACTATTATTGCTGACGAGTAAAAAATGATCACCACACTTTATGGCATTGCCAATTGCGATAGCGTTAAAAAAGCCCGTAAATGGCTTGAACAAAATAACTTACCTTACACTTTCCATGATTACCGTAAAGACGGTTTAGATAAAATCCTGCTTGGCTCTTTTTTAGAAAATATTCACTGGACAGATCTTATCAACAAACGCAGCACTAGTTTCAGGCAACTAACTGCAGAACAGAAAGAAAACTTATCTGCCGAAACTGTCATCGAACTCTTTATTGCGTTCCCAACACTGATCAAGCGCCCTCTTCTACATCATGATAATCACTATCAGCTTGGTTTTAACATCAACACCTACCAAACTCTATTTTTATTATAAAGGAAACCCTATGTCAGATAGCCCAGTTTTGGCTCTTTTAAAAGATTTAATAAGCCGCCGTTCTATTACCCCACATGACGAAGGATGCCAGCCGTTATTAATCTCTAGACTTGAAAAATTAGGCTTTGAATGTGAAGTCATGGTGTTCGAAGATACCACCAATTTATGGGCACGCAGGGGAACAGAAAAACCGCTTTTTTGTTTTGCGGGGCACACCGATGTGGTACCAACTGGTCCTGAAGAAAATTGGACTTACCCTCCCTTTGAGCCAACCGTTGTCGACGGTTTTTTATTCGGCCGTGGCACTGCAGATATGAAAAGTGGTATTGCCGCTTTTATCATTGCGTTAGAGCAGTTCATAGAAACACATCAAGATCACCAGGGCTCCATTGCGTTGCTTATCACCAGCGATGAAGAGGGACCTTTCATCAACGGCACTGTGCGTGTAATTGAAACACTTGAAGCTCGTAATGAAAAAATAGATTATTGTATTGTAGGAGAGCCTTCAAGCACAGATCATGTTGGTGATACTATTAAAAATGGCCGCAGAGGATCATTAACGGCTGATTTAACCATTAATGGCGTGCAAGGTCACGTTGCTTACCCGCACATGGTCGAGAACCCTATTCATGCCTGCCTCGAACCGCTCACTGAGTTATCGCAGATGGAGTGGGATAAGGGTAATGAGTATTTCCCACCAACCAGTTTTCAGGTGACCAATTTTAATGCTGGCACGGGCGCGGGTAATGTAGTGCCTGGTGAGGCGCAGATTCAGTTTAATTTCCGTTACTCGACCGAGTTAACAGCTGAGATGATTGTTGCACGTGTGGTGGCTATTTTGCAAAAACATGCGCTTAATTACCAGATTAAGTGGACCTATAACGGATCTCCATTTATTACCCAGCCAGGTTCTTTGACTAATGCGGTAAGTGAGGCTATCTTTTCTGTCAATGGTTTAACAACGCAGCTTTCCACCAGTGGCGGTACCTCCGATGCACGTTTTATCGCACCAACAGGGGCGCAGGTTGTTGAGTTGGGGCCCGGCAATAAAACCATTCATAAAGTGAATGAGTCCGTAAAAATTGCAGACCTGGAAGAGCTGGTACATATTCACCGGGTCACCCTGGAAAAATTGCTATGCCCATCCCACTAATTAGATGGTCTATTTAGGCGCCGGGAAAATGCATAAAAGCAAGGCATTGATTGCAGTAACTAGCTATTCTAATTATACAAAATCGTAGGGAACGATTTTGTACAGCTTTAGCTGGCCACGCAGTGGGGAATAACAGGATGTTATGAATCAAATCAATAGCACAGACTAAAACAGAGTTTTATGTCTAGCTAGCATGTATTTTAACCAGCATAAATGAACAGAAAATTAATGGATTTGGTATTCACATGCAAGCTAAGCAGCTAACGGGTCAAGTGTATTCACATTTGACTCAACTTTCGAATAATATTTATGTGCATAAAGAGGTTGTCTCTGCTTTTAAGGGATTGCAACTCGCAGCACAAAAAGCTGGCTTTAATCTGCAAATAGCCAGTGGATTTCGTAGTTTTGAACGGCAGCAATTAATCTGGAATAATAAATTTTCGGGAAAAATCAAGATATTGAATAAAGAGGGGCATCCTTTAGCAATAGATAAACTCTCTGAAATTGAAAAATTATTTGCCATTCTTCACTGGTCTGCATTACCGGGCACCAGTCGCCATCACTGGGGAACCGATTTTGATATTTTTGATCCAAATTGTCTACCAGCAGGCAAAAAATTACAATTAATAGTGAGAGAATACAGTGAAGCCGGATATTTTTTTGAACTCACTCAATGGCTTTCGGAGAATATGAAATCCTTTGGATTTTATCGCCCATACCAAAAATATAACGGTGGAGTAGCCATCGAGCCTTGGCATATAAGCTATTTCCCAATTGCTCAACAGGCGATTGAGAAATTAACCCAGCCCCTGATAGAAGGAGCAATTTTACAGCATAATGTATTGGCTAAATCGCTTATATGCGAACAGTTACCTATCATATATAAGCAGTTCATCTGTAATATCGAAACACCATGATAAAGACATAAGGAATGGTATGAAAGAAAAACGGGAGTTTCCACGCATCCATCATATTGGTTATTGCATATTGAGTCGAGAAGAAGTGGCAGACTTAGAAACATGGCAGTGTGACATATTAGATATCAACGCTCAAGGGGCTTCAATTGAATGCCCTGACAATTGGCCTGGTATGCCGAATGATAACGTTCGTATGACGTTAATATTAGAAGGAGTAGATATCGAACTTAAATTGAGTGGTATTATTATGCATCAACAAATAGGTGTTTTAGGCATTAACTTCTTAAGCCTAAATTTAGACAGTGCAGCGCATTTGCAACGTGTTATTGAACTTGATCTAGCCAAGAAAATAAACAACAATGAATCAATTAATGCCTAGGGCGTGTTAATCTTTGGAGTACAAACTTTGTTCAATCTAAAAGTGTTCTGAGCAAGGCATGAGGAGTGAAGCACAGTTATTCTATGTAAACGACGCATAACGCAGCGCAGGACGCTTTTAGATGAACCCAAAGAGCAGCACTTGTG
>JBLHWW010000124.1:0-10778 GCA_047629075.1 Psychromonas sp.
GTAATACCAAAAGAATTAATGAAGTGATCAAGTATTGCGCAGGAAAAATTAACACTAACAAGGCCTGAGTTGCAGGAGATAGTTGTTCTCACTTCAAAAATCAGAACGCGGTTAGGGATGATTTTAACCAGCAAGGGTGATCACCTTTTTAGTTCTTTTGGTATAATAGGTGCGCGGAGCGCACCCTACGAGCTTTTTGTTTCCCCTTCCAGCCTTTTAGCCCTATCCGTTGAGCGCTCTTCTACGCAACGTTAGTTTGCTATTCTTAACTGCCATAACCGTTCGGATTTTGTGACTGCCAGCGCCAACTATCCTCGGACATATCTTCTAATGTTCTACTCGCTTTCCAGTTGAGTTCGCGGTTTGCTTTGGATGTATCTGCCCAGCATTCCGCAATATCACCCGGTCGACGCGGACAGATAGTGTAAGGAATCTTTTTTCCGCTCGCTTTAGCAAAGGCATCAACCATCTCTAATACACTGCTGCCTTGACCCGTGCCAAGATTATAGATATGCAGACCGGATTTAAGCCCAACTGCTTTAAGGGCGGCAACATGTCCGTCGGCCAAATCCATTACATGGATATAATCACGTACACCGGTGCCATCGGGAGTCTTATAATCATCACCAAAGACAGATAATTTTTCGCGTCGTCCTACCGCAACCTGGGCAATAAAGGGCATCAGATTATTTGGAATCCCCTGCGGATCCTCGCCGATAGTGCCGGAAATATGCGCGCCAACGGGATTGAAATAGCGTAATAAAGTGATACTTAATTCCGGCTGTGCAGCTTGTAAATCCCGCAAACACTCTTCAACAATATATTTACTGCGGCCGTAAGGATTTGTCGTTGCACCGGTTGGTGTCGATTCAGTAATAGGCATTTCCAGCGGATCACCGTAGACCGTAGCCGATGAGCTGAATAATAGGCTTTTTACCCCAGAATTTTTCATGACTTCAGCG
The DNA here is from genome assembly GCA_047629075.1 of Psychromonas sp. Classification (GTDB taxonomy): domain Bacteria; phylum Pseudomonadota; class Gammaproteobacteria; order Enterobacterales; family Psychromonadaceae; genus Psychromonas. The sequence goes on from JBLHWW010000124.1 coordinate 963, forward strand.
AGTAGCAGAGAGCCGTGCACGTTGTTATCATAATATTCAAGTGGTTTTGCAACGGATTCGCCAACGGATTTTAAACCTGCAAAGTGAATCACAGCGGCGATTTCATGCTCTGCAAATATTTTTTCTAAAATAAGACGATCGCGCACATCACCCTGATAAAAAACCGGTGTAGCACCGGTTAAATCATGGATTCTTGATAATACGATTTCATTGCTGTTGGATAAATTGTCCAGAATAATAGGCGTCATGCCCGCGGCGAGCAGTTGAATACAGGTATGACTGCCGATATAACCCATTCCGCCCGTAATAAGAATTTTCATTTTTAGCTCCAGTAAGATTGATATAATGACATAATGACATAATGACATAATGACATAATGATATTACCAGCAAAAAACAAAGACTATCGGTGATTAAGATAGCTCAATTCAAAAAACCACAGTCTATTGGCAATAGAATGCGGTTTTTAGTTTTTCCGGCAGAGATAGAATCAGATACCGTATTGTTCGCGATAGGTTTTAACTGCAGCAAGGTGTTCCTGCATTTCTGGTTTTGCTTCCAGATAGGTGATTAAGTCACTAAGCTTCACAATCGAAATGACTTTAGCGCTGTAGTCGCGCTCAACTTCCTGAATAGCAGACAGTTCAGCACGGCCCTTTTCCTCTCGATCTAATGCAATTAAAACACCCGCTAATTGTGCATGGTGCGCTTGAATAATATCCATTGATTCACGAATTGCGGTGCCCGCGGTGATCACATCATCAACCAGCATTATTTTACCCTGCAGTTCAGAGCCCACTAAACTGCCCCCTTCTCCATGGGTTTTAGCTTCTTTACGGTTAAAACAGTAAGGTACATCTAAGTCGTAATCATTAGACAGTGCCACCGCCGTCGTTGTTGCAATAGGAATGCCCTTGTAGGCCGGACCAAAGAGCAGATCATAGTCAATGCCTGAGTCCATTAAAGCGGCGGCATAAAAGCGCCCTAAACGGGCTAAATCACGTCCACTATTAAACAACCCGGCATTAAAAAAATAAGGGCTAGTACGCCCCGATTTCAGGGTAAACTGTCCAAACTTTAAAACCTGTTTTTCAAGAGCAAATTCAATAAATTCTTGTTGATAATCTTTCATTTTTTTATTCCGCGTTGAGTACTTTTTTCTGTTCCACAACAAGAGCATCTATTCCGCCCTTGGCAAGACTTAACATGCTAAGCAGCTGTTCATGACTAAAGGCACCATCTTCAGCTGTTGCTTGAATTTCAATCAAACCACCATTTTCTGTCATCACCACATTCATATCGGTGTCAGCATTAGAATCTTCCGCATAATCTAAATCACATACTGGTGTACCTTGGTAGAGTCCGACAGAAACTGCAGCAATCATCTGTTTAAGTGGGCTTTTTTTCAGTTTACCCTGTTTGACCATCCAATTAAATGCATCAGCTAAGGCAATGCAGGCACCCGTAATGGCAGCGGTGCGTGTGCCACCATCAGCTTGAATAACATCACAATCAACGGTGATCATATTTTCACCCATCGCCTTCAGATCAACGGCTGCACGTAGTGAACGAGCAATCAGGCGCTGGATTTCTAACGTTCTCCCGCTCTGCTTGCCTTTTGCTGCTTCACGCATATTGCGAATATGTGTCGCACGCGGCAACATAGCGTATTCCGCGGTCACCCAACCTTTCCCTTTGCCTCTTAAAAAACGCGGCACAGAATCGGAAACTGAAGCATTACAAAGTACTTTAGTATTACCCATTTCAATTAGTACTGAACCTTCAGCATAATCCGTATAGTGACGGGTAATTTTTATTTCGCGATTTTGTTCAGGAGTACGATTACTAGGGCGCATAAATTAATAAGCCTTCTTTGAAAATGAAGGCTTATTATATGAGTAAAGTTAATGCAGGTCACGTTATACCCACATTACTTGAAGCTACATCTTTAAGTAATTTAGATTCAGTAACAAAACTGAGATCATTAATGCTTCGGTAAACTGTCTACATTTGAAATTTTCACTTCATTACTAAGCTCTAAGACGGCTTTTTTCGAAAATTTTGTCCCTTGAACCTGGATAACCAGCGGCTGGGAATGATGACCCTTTAGCAAAACAGCATGGAAAAAATCCTTAACATCGGTCAAGGAGACTGCCGATAAACTGTCAATATAAGCCTGCTCAGTGTCTATCTTAGGTTTCAGACTTAACCATTGCTGACTCAAATAAGAGAACTCATTGCGAAGCGAAGTGGGTTGCGCTAAATAATTGGCAATCTGTGCTTTTTTAATAACGGCAAACTCTTTTTCGCTGGTGTTATTTAACTGCTTATTAAAATTTGTCAAGAAAACAGCAAAACGTTGATATAACTGCGCGTTGCTTATCGCCGGGCTTTGAGTGAAAAGTCCGAAGGCAGCATAATCATCAACGGAAAAGCTTGCGCTAAAGGGAGAGTAACTTAACTGCTCCTCGGTCCGAATTTGATTATAAAATGCCGGCTTTATCAATTGATTTAATAACTCCGCCGTGGCTAACACCGCATCTCCTTTAAGATCAGAAAGATAAATAGTCGCTAATGCATCATCATCCATCTTTGAGCTGATTTGATAGTTTAATGCCCCTTGATTCAAGTCGGCCTGTAAACGTTTAATAGTATAAAAAGGTTGCTGTTTAATAGTCACAATTTTTGCTAACTCAGTGTCTAAATCGATAACTTGTTGACGCTCTAGATTACCTAAGGCTAACAGGCGTAAAGACGATTGCGACAATATTGTTTCAATAAATTTATCAATATCTACTAAATTTATTCCTTCAATTTCAGCAAGTAGAGCCGCATCGGACCATGCCGGTTGACGCACTAACTTGCGAAAACCGTCAAATGCAAAATCCAGCGGTTTCATGGTTGTTTTATTATTTAACTGCCGCTGCACTTCCTGTTTGGCAAGGTGAAGTGTTTGCTCACTAAATTGTGCATTTTTAATCTCGTTTAAGACCGTCAGTAATAATTTATCCTGTTTATCACTGTACCCTGAGGTACTTATTAACAAGCCGTTCGAATGACTTAAAGAGAAGCCTAAACCGGCTTCACCGGCAACAAAATGCAGCGCGGCAAACTGTTTACTGAACATTTCCAGCAACAGGTTCATGGTTATTCTAGATTCTGGATTTTGATCACTAAGATCACTGTTCAAATGCAGCTGCAGACTGGCTTTGGGCTCCTCGAAATAAGCACTTTGTTTAAACCACACAGAATGCCCTTTTTTATTAAGCAGATGCAGCGCTTTCTTCGAATACTGCCTGTCCACTAGATTGAAATTTTCAGGTAACCACGGATTACCGCTGGGCAGCGTTAATTTAATTTTCTGTGCCTGTTCCAACCAGGTTTTCTGGGTTTTTTTAGTGATATTATGGCGGGTATATTTCCCCTGATAATAAGGAATCTGCGTACCGCCTTCCAGATTCGGAATCATTTCAAAAATACGACTGTTTTCAGGTGTTAAATAGGTTAACAATTTGGTTATAAATTTTGCATTAAAACCGTCCAGACGATAAGGATGAAAGAGCAGATCTTTGTACGGGTAGTTCTGCATATTAGCAGACAAGCCCATGACGTAGCTAAAACCGGAATTTTTAGTCAAAAACTTAAAATCCCTGTCTAAGCCACTTTTTTGTTCCTGGTATTGCAGTTCACTAACGCCCTGTTTTTTAACTAACTCGATATAAGCAAATAAACTGGCCAGAATCTTATCCTGCTCCTTTAAACCTGCATTAGTCATTGCAAACTGCAATGACAATTGTGAATAGTGTTCACTAAAAGAGCTGTAGAAACCTGCCATCACGGATTCTACTAAGCCAGATTTTTGCAGCTGATTAGCTAACCCGCCCTGATGATCTGAGCCTAATAAACGGCTGATATAACCACCGGGTTGGTACATATATTCATCTTTTACGCTCGGTATTAAAAAATTAACCTGTAATAATTTAATATCGGCCGTGGGTTTCATTACCACACTGATAGCTAATTCTTTTGCAGTTACAATTGGACTCACAATCACCGGTTTAGCTGCGTTTTTGTTGGGAATCTGGCTGAGATATAAAAGCGCCATTTGCTGTAAATCAGCGATTGAGCGCGGACTGGTTAATGCCACCTTCATTAAATTAGCCGAATAATAGGTCTCAAAGAAATTGACCAATTCATCCTGTAATTTGCTACCGGGTTTATCTTTTAAGGTCGTTAAATTACCCGTGCTAAAACGCGCCGCGGGGTGTTCAGGATTTAAAGTGTATTGCTGCAGCGCGTAAAATTTACGCATATCATTATCAAAATAGGTTTTATGTTCGGCGTGGACGGTATTTCTTTCTTTGTCCGCATAACGCTTATCCAGCAATGGCGCGCGCATCACGTCCCCCAATCTGTCTAACGCTTCAGCAAAGTGGCTATCGTTGACTTCAAACCCGTAGACAGTGCTTTCCTGAGCGGTATAAGCATTAGTATAACCCCCATGTTGAGTCATAAATTTACTGTATTCATTAATAGTCGGATAACGCTCGGAGCCTAAAAATAACATATGCTCCAGATAATGGGCGAGACCCAGTTGCTGATCGGGATTATGCATACTGCCGATCGGCACAGATAACGACGCGGCACTGTTTTTTAAATCAGGATCAGACACCAGCAATACTTCCAGTTTATTCGCCAAGCGGATCACCTGATATTCACGTGCATCGTTCGGGCTTTTAATGATGTTTGTATCAAGTATTTCAAGCGAAGAAGAAGCCTGCTGTGAATCCGCATTAAGGTGGGAAGAAAAACTTAAAACGAGGCAAAAAGCGAACACCGTTAGGCGATTATAATATGACATTATTTATTCTCTTCAATATGATAAATTACAAAAAATCCTTAAAAACACGCAGACTAACTCAGGGTAGTTGCTATAGGACAATCCACTATGCAATAAGTTTAACCGAAAAGAAAGTTCTCTCGAATGAAAGAAAAATGCCCAGAAAAACAAATAGAAACTATACCTGCAGCCAAAATGTTACCGGACCATCGTTGGTTGAACTGACCTGCATATCGGCAGCAAATTCGCCGCTTTCAACCTTAATACCCATTTCTACACAGTTTTGATTAAACAGGTCATAAAGCCGCCTAGCCTCGATTGGCTCCGCGCCATTTGAAAACCCCGGACGATTGCCCTTATTGGTTTGTGCCGCCAAGGTAAATTGTGAAATGACTAAAACAGCCCCTTCAGCCTGCTGCACATTAAGGTTCATTTTATCGTCGCTGTCGGCAAATATTCGATAAGCGAGTACCTTCTGTGCTAAACGTTTGCATTTAGCTTCATCATCCCCTTTTTCAACGCCTAACAAAATCAATAAACCTGATCCTATTTGACCAATAGTTTCTCCAAAAACGGTCACTCTGGCATCACTAACACGCTGTATTAACGCAATCATATATCCGCTCCCAAATATTCTTTAGCTTTATGCTGCTGCAAAAACTCTTCTAATGTCGCCGTGATTTCAGCACCGATTAAAACAATTAACCAGCTGTAATAGATCCACACAAAGAGAATAGGGATCACCGCCAGCGTACCGTATATTATCTGCTGCGAGGGAAAATTAGTAATATATAAGCGGAAAAGATCGGTGCCGAAGAAAAACAGAACAGCCGCAATAAAACCACCGATTAATGCATAACGAAAACTGACTCGCTGATGAGGCACCAACGTATAAACACCGGCAAAGGTTAACCAAGTTAAAGCAAAAGGCATTAAACTCAATAGTCGCTGGCCAAATGACAGAGAGCCATGTTCTTGAAAAACACCAAAAAGGTAAGAGCTTAGTGCTAGGCTCGCGCCGATAATGATCGGGCCCAGACTTAAAATAGTCCAATAAATAGTAAAGGCTTGGATTCGGGATCGTTTATTGGTGCAGCGCCAGATACGGTTAATAGTCTGGTCTATGGTCGATATCAATAACAGGGCAATAACTATCAATGAACCGATCCCCATCATGCTCATTTTTTTAGTATTTTCAATAAAACCACTGATATGCTCCTGAATAGTATCACCCGACGTAGGCAGCAGATTGTTATAAATAAGATCTTCTAATATAGCTTTCAGATCAGAAAAAACAGGAAAGGCCGATAACATGTAGAAAATAACAGCCAGTAAGGGCACGATAGATAATAAAGTCACATAGGCCAGATGCCCCGCCGGTACTTTAATATTATCCTGTTCACTTCGCCGCCATACAAAGAGCAAGTATTGGTAGGCAATTTTAATTTTATCCAGCACAACTTTTCGACCAAATTTCATCACGCTCATTCCTATGACTAGTATTCTTTTTACTATAACCCTAAATCGCAAATAAAAAAAAAGGTCTTACCTAAGTAAGACCTTTTTTTCTGGATTGCTTGGAGTTATCTAGCCTTTAGTAGGGCGCGATGCACGTTTACGTTCGTTCTCTGAAAGTAGTTTCTTACGGATACGAATGCTTTTTGGTGTTACTTCAACTAATTCATCAACATCAATAAACTCAAGCGCCTGCTCAAGTGTCAAAATGATTTCAGGTGAAAGTGTTTGTGCTTCATCTGTACCAGAAGAGCGAACGTTAGTTAATGATTTACCACGTATACAGTTAACCGTTAAATCGTTAGCTCGGTTATGAATACCGATGATTTGACCTTCGTATACTTCTGTAGCATGTCCTAGGAACAGACGACCACGATCCTGTAAGAAGAATAGAGAGTAAGTAACCGCTTTACCTGTTTGATTACAAATTAACACACCATTTTGGCGTTGACCAATAGTGCCGCCTTTATGGGGACCATAGTGGTCAAATGAATGGTAAAGTAAACCAGAACCCGAGGTTAATGTCATGAATTCAGTTTGGAAACCGATTAAGCCACGGCTTGGAATAACAAAGTCCAAACGTACACGACCTTTTCCGTCTGGCATCATGTTAGTCAGTTCAGCTTTACGAACGCCCAACTGCTCCATAACAGAACCTTGACTTTGTTCTTCAACGTCAACAGTTAATGTTTCAAAAGGTTCTTGTAATTGACCGTCTACAAGACGTTCGATTACTTCAGGACGAGATACAGCAAGTTCGTAACCTTCACGACGCATATTCTCGATTAGAATACCTAAATGCAGTTCACCACGACCAGATACTTTGAATTTATCCGGATCCGCTGTTTCTTCAACTTTAAGCGCTACGTTATGTACTAGCTCTTTGTTTAAACGGTCTAAAATATTACGTGAAGTAACAAATTTACCTTCTTTACCACAGAAAGGTGAATTGTTTACCTGGAAGGTCATCGTTACCGTAGGTTCATCAACGGTTAACGGAGGCAGAGCTTCAACATTGTTTTGCGCACAAACGGTATCAGAAATCTTAAGTTCACCCAGACCACTGATAGCAACAATATCGCCGGCTTCAGCCACTTCCACATCGTTACGTTCAAGTCCTAAATAACCTAATACCTGACCCACTTTAGCATTACGTTTTTTACCGTCAGCGCCAATAACTGTCACTTGCTGGTTAACTTTAACACTACCACGTGTAATACGACCCACTCCGATAACACCTACATAAGAGTTGTGATCAAGTTGAGAGATTTGCATTTGGAAGTCACCATCACGATCTGCATCGGGTGCTTCAACACTGTCAACAATAGTTTGGAATAAAGGTTCCATAGTATCGCTTTCAGTTTCCATATCTTTACTTGCCCAACCGTTTATTGCTGATGCATAAACGATCTGGAAATCTAACTGTTCGTCAGTAGCGCCAAGATTATCAAAAAGATCAAATACTTGATCGATAACCCATTCAGGACGTGCGCCTGCTTTATCTACTTTATTTACAACAACAATGGGTTTAAGACCGTGTGCAAAAGCTTTTTGAGTTACAAAACGCGTTTGTGGCATTGGACCGTCAACCGCATCTACGATTAGACAAACACTGTCTACCATAGACAAAATACGCTCTACTTCACCACCGAAATCGGCGTGTCCAGGAGTATCTACGATATTGATATGGTAATCATTCCACACAATCGCAGTGTTTTTTGCAAGGATAGTAATACCACGTTCTTTCTCTAAATCATTCGAGTCCATAACGCGTTCTTCAGAACCGCCGCGTGAATCTAGCGTTCCAGATTGCTCGAGTAATTTATCAACAAGGGTGGTTTTACCATGGTCAACGTGAGCAATGATGGCAATATTTCTTAATTTTTCTAACAACATGACGAGCCTCAAAAGTAACAATTTATGAAAAAGTAACAATGTATGAAAAAATACCAATTAGGTAAACCCGGCGCAATTTCGCACTGTATTTATCTAATTGGTATTATTAGCGCACATTGTAACCATTATTCGAAAAATAGAAAGTTTTAACTCGGTCACAATTTATGAAACCGTCCTGTATGATAGCTTTTCTGATCATTTACAAGTGACGAGAGTAGCAATGCACCAAGCCAGAGCAGCGACGCACCAGAATAGAGCGTTTATTGGGCGATATTTTCCTCGTCAAAAAAAAAAGCTCAGATATAATAGATAGCCGTCAGGTTGGCAAAATTTTAGCCGTTTGAGTAATTAAATAAATTTGTTATGGTTGTCTACCACTTAAATGTCAATTGAGGTTCTAAACATGTCTACAAAAACAGTACAAGATGTTCTTGATTTTATTAAAGAGCAAGAAGTGAAATTCGTAGATTTACGCTTTACCGATACACATGGTAAAGAGCAACACGTTTCTATTCCGCATCACCAAGCAAACGAAGACTTTTTTGAAGACGGTAAAATGTTTGATGGCTCTTCAATTGCAGGCTGGAAAGGCATTCAAGATTCAGACATGGTATTAATGCCAGATCCAACCACTGCTGTTCTTGATCCTTTTACAGATGATGCAACGCTTAACCTGCGTTGTGATGTGTTAGAGCCTAAAACAATGCTTGGTTACGATCGCGACCCGCGCTCTGTTGCTAAACGCGCTGAAGCGTACCTGCGGGCAACAGGTATTGCAGACACTATTTTATTTGGTCCAGAGCCTGAATTTTTCCTATTTGACGATGTTAAATACGGTAATACTATGCAGGGAGCATTCTTTTCAATCGATGCTAAAGAAGCGGCGTGGAACTCAGGCACGAGCTATGAAGAAGGCAACACCGGTCACCGTCCAGGTATCAAAGGCGGTTATTTCCCTGTTGCACCCGTAGATTCTGCACAAAACATTCGCAGCGCGATGTGTCTAATTATGGAAGAAATGGGCCTTATTGTTGAAGCGCATCACCATGAAGTTGCAACCGCTGGCCAAAATGAAATCGCTTGTCGTTTCAATACCATGGTTAAAAAAGCAGACGAACTGCAAATTTACAAATATGTAGTACATAACGTTGCCCATGCTTACGGTCAAACTGCAACCTTTATGCCTAAACCGCTTGTCGGTGATAACGGCTCAGGTAACCACTGTCACCAGTCTCTTGGTAAAGATGGCGTTAATTTGTTCTCCGGTGACCAGTACGGCGGCCTTTCTCAGCTGGCGCTTTATTATATTGGCGGTCTTATCAAACATGCGAAAGCACTTAATGCCTTTACTAACGCGTCAACTAATTCATATAAACGTTTAGTCCCACATTTTGAAGCACCTGTGATGTTAGCTTACTCGGCTGGTAATCGCAGTGCGTCTATACGTATTCCAATTGTACCGTCACCAAAAGCGGCGCGTGTTGAACTACGTTTCCCGGATCCAACAATGAACCCTTACTTAGGTTTTTCTGCCATGCTAATGGCGGGACTTGATGGTATTAAAA
>JBLHWW010000125.1:0-10757 GCA_047629075.1 Psychromonas sp.
CAACAAGCACTAAATAGTAGATATAAAAAAAGGCGCCAACAGGCACCTTCTTATATTCATTTTAACAGGGGAAATAAACCGATAGGGTTTATTTTTTACCCAAAGCGCCAAAACGATTTTTGCTTATCTTTGCTAAGAGCTTCGATACGATCGCCAGTATCAACAAGCACTAAATAGCAGATATAAAAAAAGGCGCCAACAGGCACCTTCTTATATTCATTTTAACAGGGGAAATAAACCGATAGGGTTTATTTTTTACCCAAAGCGCCAAAACGATTTTTGAATTTTTCGATACGACCGCCAGTATCAACAACACGTTGAGTACCAGTGTAGAACGGGTGACATTCGCCACAGATATCTAGTGTTAAATTTTTGCCAGCTGTTGAGCCAACAGTAACTACATTACCACATGAACAAGTCGCTGTGATTTCTTTGTATTCTGGATGAATAGCATTTTTCATTTGGAAAACCTCTATTGGGCCGCATCGCTGCTCTGCTTGAATGAATCATTTCATTCAACAAAGTACCATACGTATTTATCGTTAAATTTCAGGTTGCAAATTGTATAGCAATGTTTAATAAAAATACAACTATAAAGTTGTATTCTCAGCACTATTTATTAATAACCGTTCATTATGGTTTTTAAGGCGGCATCAAGCAAACTTTGCGGCGTATAAATTCTGTCTGTTACCTTTAATAATTTTGCTCTACTGGTCTTATTTTTCAGTTCGCAGTAATTAAATATAGTACGATGTATTTCAGATAGATTATCAATGACATTAATACTGTTTATGCCTTTATTCAAATGGCTATCCAGGTAGGAAGAAAACACCCCATTGCTGCTCGTGTCGCTTAATTTTAAATCAGTATTAAATTTTTTGCTGGATACGATTGGGCAATAAGCGCCAAAATCATTGCTGAACCATTTATCACCCCACCAGCCAATTTTTTTACCCTTTAAATACTCACCTGCTTGAGGGGATGCTAAATAGAAATAAACATCTGCTTTAGCGTTTTTTATATCTGCGGCGGATGCCATTAAAGCCGCCGATCTAAAACAACTTTCATGTTCAATATAATGGGTGTAGGAAGATGCTTTTTCGGTAAAAGCCGTTAACAGTTGGAAATGAGCATAAGCCAATTTATCAGGGTAGATTAAATGACACTTTGTAAACGGTTTTAATTCTCCGACTAATAGTTGCTCAAAATGCTTTCTTTTCAAATGTTGCTCATACCTCTTGATAAGCACCATTTCTAAATTATCGTTATTATCAACAGATATTATTGTATTTTTCTGCTCATTGTAGGCCCCTTTCTTAGTTAACTCCCCCCTCATTAAGTTATGATTTTGTAAAAATAAGTAACCACTTTCCGTATCTGAAGTCAGTAAAGTATAAAAACCTCTTTTATGAGAAAGATGAACGACCTTACCCTGAGTGTAGAGTGACAGCTGTTTTTGTTGAATCACTTTTTCTTCATTTAAACGACTAAAATTCACTAGAATCTGGGCTAATTTATCAAGGTAAAAATAGTACAATCTGGCTGAGAGCCCCGTTACTTTAATGCTTTTTTTTATTTCTTGGTTGACCATAATGGCGTTAAGAATGAGTCTAAGCCCATTAATATTTTTAAAGTATGGCTGGGTAAAAACAGCATGGCAAGCAGAGCACTTTTTTCTTTGCGTACCTGCTGATGTGTAACCATATGATATTGATTCAGTGCTTTTGTCGAAGAAAAAATATTGAGAGCATTTGGGACAACCCGTTAATTTTTGGGCAAAGTTAACCTCATTTTTTTCATTTGTAATTTGCTCAACCAGTTCATTATTTACCCATGGCGGGTAACTTCCACATAGCTTACAGCCAATGGATAAATACCCTAACCGTCTACTTTTTTGAATATAATCAGTACTATTTACAACGGCAAAATTTTCACAATGCACGGTTTTGCAACAGTTAAAATCTTTAGTGAATGTCAACATTTTGCCCTCTTAATATCTAATACCAAATCCATTGATTTTCGGTTATTTTATGCACCACGCTAGCAAGACAAAAAAAACGGCTTAGCCCTTGTGATTAATTTGACTCATAACATGCTGTTATTCACCACTGCGTTGTAACCAGCTAGAGCTATTCAAAATCGTTCTATACTATTTTATTACACTCAAACTACTAGTTACTACAGTCAATAACTTTCTTTCACACATATAAACAGTCTACCTAATGATTTAGAAACAAGTCGATTGAAATCATTTTCTGCGATTTAAATCAAGCCACCCTTAATCGTTCGAATATTATACAAATTGTTTGGAAATTAATCCCAGAAAATATTCCAAAAAATACAATTTAAAAACAGGTTTAAAAAAAAGATGTCCAAATCAAGAGTATCCGATTAATCGTCACCACTTATGTGTCATAACCCACAAAATAACTATAAAATAGTAGCTTATATTTAAAACAACATATTATGTAAATAGATCCAATAAGATTGAGATATTGATTATTTTTTTGGGCAAGATCACATTTCAAGGGGGGCTTAGTAAATAAACTGAGCCCAATTACTCGATGCCAAGGATCGTTTTTTATAAAAAATGCGTAAAAGAACAATATTACGACACTTTACTTTTAATAAATAAAAATTAAAAAAGGGTAATAAAAAACGCAATTATTCGGATGGAAGTGAATAGTTGCACCTTCTCGCTATATTAAAGCCCCTTTAAATTAAGTAAATAAAGTGGCTATCAGATAGCTTATTAAAAACTTATAAAAGCAGATTTATAAAGAAAATTGGAGAAATAAGATGGAAATTGTAATGGGCTTAGTCGGAATATTATCGTTAATGTTAATTGCGGTCATATTTTCTAGTAATCGAAAAGCAATTAACTTTCGAACAATAGGTGGAGCATTTCTTATTCAGGCGGCAATACCCGCTTTTGTCATATTCACAGATTCTGGTGCAAGCATACTAGGTAGTATATCCAGCGGAGTACAAGCTGTTATCGACAGTGCTAATGCAGGTATCGGATTTCTTTTTGGCGGTCTTGTTTCCGCGAAAATGTTTGAAGTATTTGGCGGTGGGGGGTTTGTGTTTGCCTTTAGAGTACTGCCCATCATTATTTTCTTCGCTTCACTAATGGGTGTGCTTTATTACATAGGGGTGATGCAGTTTATTATCAAAATATTCGGCGGTGGATTACAAAAAGCATTGGGTACCAGCAGAACCGAGTCCATGTCAGCGGCGGCCAATGTTTTTGTTGGGCAAACTGAAGCGCCATTGGTAGTAAAGCCCTACATAAAAACCATGACTAAATCAGAACTTTTTGCGGTGATGGCGGGTGGTTTAGCATCGGTTGCCGGTGCAGTGTTAGCAGGCTATGCATCATTAGGGGTTAGTCTTGATTACCTTATTGCCGCATCATTTATGGCAGCGCCTGGTGGTTTGTTAATGGCGAAACTATTGGAGCCTGAAACAGAAACGCCGCTCGACACATTATCGGAGTCCGATATTGATGAAGAAGAACACAAACCCGTTAATGTTATTGATGCAGCAGCAGTCGGCGCTGGCGACGGCCTTAGTCTGGCAATGAATGTGGGTGGTATGCTAATCGCGTTTATCGCATTAATCGCATTAGTTAATACTATTTTAGGCTCTGTCGGTGGTTTATTTGGTTTGGAAGCCCTAACCCTGCAGCAAATATTAGGTTATGCCTTTTCTCCTATTGCCTTTCTTATTGGTATCCCGTGGTCTGAAGCGATGCAGGCAGGCAGTTTATTGGGTCAGAAATTAGTTGTTAATGAATTTGTTGCTTATATTGACTTTGTTAGCATTAAAGACACCCTAAGCGAACACACTCAAGTCATTATTACCGTGGCTTTATGTGGTTTTGCCAACTTATCTTCTATGGCTATTTTATTAGGTGGCCTGGGTGTATTGGCTCCTTCTCGTCGACCTGATATCGCTCGAATGGGTTTAAAAGCTGTGCTCGCAGGTACCTTATCTAATTTTATGAGCGCAACCTTAGTCGGTATGTTCTTTGCTTTAAGTGTTGCTTGATAAAATAATCAAGACCTTAGTGAAGCTGAGGTCTTGAGCTTCACTGCTAAGACGGATAACCATTTTAATAATAACATAATCAGTCATCAACCCGATTAAAGGAAAAAAAGTATGCACGACTTACAACAAGCATCCCGCTTAGCCATCCAGTTAATGGATCTCACCACCCTAAACGACGATGATGACAATCAAAAAGTCATAAAACTCTGCCACGCAGCACATTCCATAGCCGGTGATACAGCGGCAGTTTGTATTTACCCGCGATTTATTCCTATTGCACGTAAAACTCTGGCCTTACAAAACACGCCACAGATTAAAATTGCGACGGTCACCAACTTCCCGCACGGTAATGATGATTTAGATATCGCATTAGCAGAAACGCGGGCGGCGGTTGCCTATGGTGCCGATGAGGTTGACGTTGTCTTTCCTTACCGTGCATTAATGGCCGGAAATAGTGAAATTGGAGCCACAATGGTTAAAGCCTGCAAAGATATTTGTGGTGATAACGTCACCCTGAAAGTGATTATTGAGTCAGGAGAATTAAAAACCCCTGAGTTGATAAAGGCAGCCAGTGAAATTTGCATCAGTGCCGGTGCCGATTTTATTAAAACATCAACGGGTAAAGTGCCGGTTAATGCAACCTTAGAAGCGACTAAGGTAATGCTTGAGGCCATAAAAGAGTCTGGTCGTAATGTTGGCTTTAAAGCCGCCGGGGGTGTTAAGGATGCCCAGACTGCCAATGATTATATGCAACTTGCCGTCAGTATTATGGGCGATAACTGGGTGAATAGAACACATTTCCGCTTTGGCGCATCGAGCTTGCTCGGGGCTTTATTGTTGGAACTTAATTTGGCTGAGAAAGCCACTGAAAAAGGAGGTTACTAATGAAACGTACCACTATCTTATTACTTGATTCTTTTGGTGTTGGCGGTGCCGCTGATGCCGATAAATTTATTGGCTCATTAGCTGACGGCAGTCAATATGATGATATGGGCTCAAATACCTTAGGGCATATAGCTGAGCAATGCGCACAAGGTAATGCCAATGTAGGCCGCCACGGGCCGCTTACTATACCAAACTTAAATAAATTGGGTTTTGGACGCGCTTGTGCTGAAAGCTCATCCACTTTCCCAGCCGGGTTAGACCCGTTAGTTGAGCCGATTGCTGCTTACGGTTATGCGAAAGAAATTTCCACAGCAAAAGATACCTCCAGCGGCCATTGGGAGATTACTGGTGTGCCGGTTTTATTTGACTGGGGTTATTTTGATAAAAAACAAAATAGCTTTCCGCAGGAGCTGTTGGATGAACTGGTTGAACGTGCTGACCTGCCCGGATATCTAGGGAATTGCCATGCATCGGGCACCACTATTTTGCAGGATCTTGGCGAAGAACACCTAAAAACCGGTAAACCCATCTTTTATACATCGGCAGATAGCGTTTTCCAGATAGCCTGTCATGAAGAAACTTTCGGGCTTGAAAGACTTTATAGACTTTGCGAACTGACACGTGAGTTAGTCAATAAATACAATATCGGACGTGTTATCGCGCGTCCGTTTAGCGGAACGGCAAGCAGCAATTTTATGCGTACCGGCAACCGCCATGATTATTCAGTGAAACCACCCTCTCCGACTCTGCTTGAGTATATGAAAGAATCCGGTGGTCAGGTTGTCAGCATCGGAAAAATATCAGATATTTTCGCTGAACAAGGCATTACTAAAGCAACCAAAGCAAACGGTTTAGAAGCCCTGTTTGATGCTAGTTTAAATGAACTTAAACAGGCCGGTGATCAAACTATTATCTTCACCAACTTTGTCAATTTTGATGCAGACTTTGGCCATCGCCGTAATATACCCGGTTACGCAGCCGCTTTAGAGTACTTCGACAAACGTTTACCGGAAATGCTTGAGTTAATGGGAGAAGATGATTTGCTGGTATTAACAGCGGATCATGGCTGTGATCCAACCTGGAAAGGCACCGATCATACACGCGAGCATATTCCAGCTATTTTCTACGGTCAATCCGTTAAACCTGGCCCAATCGGATTACGGGAAACCTTTGCAGATATAGGTCAGTCAATTGCTGATTTTCACAAGTTACCTGCGCTGGCGTACGGTAAAAGTATTTTCAGTTGATACTATTTTTAACCAATTAAAGTTTAATCTTATATAAAAACACAACTAATTGAATGACTGACAAGCGGCACAGTCAGTCACTCATAAAATGGAGAAACAGTTTATGACAACACCTCATATTAATGCAGTAGATGGCGCTTTTGCTGAAACCGTTCTGATGCCCGGTGACCCGTTAAGGGCGAAATATATAGCAGAAAACTTTTTAGAGAATGCCGTGCAAGTAACAGATGTACGTAACATGCTTGGTTTTACGGGTACCTATAAGGGCAAGCGGGTTTCGGTAATGGGCAGCGGTATGGGTATTCCTTCCTGCTCAATTTATGCAACGGAATTATTCCGCGAATACGGCGTAAAAAATATTATTCGCGTGGGAAGTTGCGGTGCAGTAAGTCCTGAGATTAAGTTACGGGACGTGATCATTGGAATGGGGGCCTCTACGGATTCTAAAGCAAACCGCATTCGTTTTAAAGGTCATGACTTTGCGGCTATTGCCAGCTATGAACTGTTAGAAAAAGCGGTAAATGCCGCCAAGGCACTCGGCATTAAAGCCCGGGTTGGTAATATATTTTCAGCCGATACTTTCTACACTCCTGAACCAGCAGTATTTGATACGCTTGAAAAATACAACATTCTAGGAGTAGAAATGGAAGCAGCCGGTTTGTATGGCGTCGCAGCTGAAGAAGGTAAAAATGCACTTTGTATTTTAACCGTATCGGATCATATCCGCAGCGGTGAAAAAACCACCTCAGATGAACGTCAAAGCAGCTTTAATGAAATGTTGATCATTGCCTTAGATTCAGTTGTTGCTGAATAAGATTAGGCAATCCACCTTGTGACGCTGTTAGCGTGACGAAAAAGTGAATTACCTCAACGATTAAGGCACATAACCCGGTTACAAAAGTCCAGGGCATAAAATAATTATATTTATGCCCCAGGGACCCTTTGACTTTAAAAAAGAGATTTACAATGAAAAAAGCACTTTTAGCCCTTAGTCTGATAGCGGCAACCGCGCCTGTATTCGCGGCTGATGGCGATATCCATAAAAACGATTACAAATGGATGCAGGCTAACCTTATGTATGCATCCGAAGAGCTTCCTGGTGAATCAAGTCATGACTATCTGGAAATGGAATTTGGTGGACGCTCAGGGATCTTCGATCTCTATGGTTATGTGGATATTTTCAATCTCACCAGCGATCCAGATAGTGATAAAGCGGCCGCTAGCAGCAAAATCTTTATAAAGTTTGCACCGCGTATGTCTTTAGATGCAGTCACTGGTAAAGATCTTTCTTTCGGTCCTGTTCAAGAACTCTATGTTGCTTCAGAAATAAATTGGGATGGTGCGACCGTTAAAGCTGACTCATACGCCGTTAACCAGCAAAAAATTGGTTTAGGCTCTGATGTAATGGTGCCATGGTTAGGTAAAATCGGCTTAAATGCATACGCTACTTACGATTCAAACAAAAAAGACTGGAACGGTTATCAGGTATCCACTAATTGGTTTAAACCTTTTTACTTCTTTGAAAACGGTTCATTTATTTCTTATCAGGGTTACATTGATTACCAATTCGGCATGAAAGATAAGTACTCAACGGCAAGTAGCGGCGGTGTGATGTTTAACGGTATTTACTGGCATTCTGATCGTTTTGCAGCGGGTTATGGCCTGAAAGCATTCTCTGATGTTTACGGCATTAAAGACTCCGATGGTTTTAAATCAACCGGATTCAGCCACTATGTATCGGTAACCTACAAGTTTTAAATAAAATAACTTAATCTAAGCTGCTTCCTTGTGACCTATAGTAAGTAGTTTGGCTTTTAACCTGATTGTATTACTTAAGTTCCTTAGCGAACGGGAACTTAAGTAATTGAATTGTCATAACTGGAGCCCAAAGAAATGATATTACTTCCACAAGAAATTATTCGTAATAAACGCGATGGCAAAGTCCTAACCAAGCAAGAAATCGATTTTTTTATCAAAGGGATCACTAATAATTCAGTCACAGAAAGTCAAATTGCCGCCTTTGCGATGGCCGTCTATTTCCAAGATATGAATATGGATGAACGTGTTTTACTGGTCTCTGCAATGCGTGACTCAGGACAGGTCATAAACTGGCAGTCTCTCAATCTGGATGGCCCAGTGATAGATAAACATTCAACGGGCGGAGTCGGAGATGTTACCTCACTAATATTAGGTCCGATGGTGGCGGCATGTGGCGGTTATGTACCGATGATTTCAGGTCGGGGACTCGGCCATACTGGCGGTACCTTAGATAAGCTAGATGCTATCCCTGGTTATAAAACCACGCCGGATAGCTTGGATAATTTCCGTAAAATAGTCAAACAGGTGGGCGTCGCGATCATTGGTCAAACGGGCGATTTAGCACCGGCTGATAAACGTTTTTATGCAACCCGTGACATTACTGCGACGGTTGAGTCCATTCCGTTAATAACCGCATCCATTTTATCAAAAAAATTAGCCGCTGGTGTTGATGCACTAGTGATGGACGTGAAGGCCGGAAGTGGCGCATTTATGCCGACTTTTGATCAGTCGGAAGCTTTGGCAAAAAGTATTGTTGGTGTCGCTAATGGTGCAGGATGTAAAACCAGTGCTTTAATTACTAATATGGATCAAGTGCTTGCAAGCAGTGCAGGTAATGCCGTTGAAGTCCGTGAAGCCGTTCGCTTTCTTACAGGAGAAGTTGTTAATCCCCGTTTACATGAAGTCACCATGGCATTATGCGCTGAAATGTTACTGTTAAGTGGGTTAGCCGCGGACCTAAAAGAGGCTCGGGGAAAATTACAAAGGGTGCTTGATAACGGTAAAGCTGCAGAAGTATTTGCCCGAATGGTTGGTGCGCTCGGCGGCCCCGCTGACTTTGTTGAAAATCATGAAAATTATCTGCAAAAATCGGCCATTGTCCGTCCTGTTTATGCCCCACATTCAGGAATTGTACAATCCATGGATACCAGAGCATTGGGAATGGCGGTGGTGAGTATGGGTGGAGGAAGGCGCAGTGTTTCGGACTCTATTGATTATACCGTTGGTCTAAGCGACATTATCTCTTTAGGTGAGCCGGCAAGCATGGAAAAACCGCTGGCGATGATCCATGCTCAAAATGAGAAACAGTTCAACGAAGCACAGCACATCATTCAAAGCGCCATTATTTGCGGCACAGACAGCGCTCAAGCTCAAACTCAGGTGTATCGTCATATTCGTTTACCGGACATCTCTTAAACTATTCTCGAATCTTGGACTGATATTAAAGTTAAGAATGTAAATCAACAACGCATAAGCGAACTATTCGCTTGGGCTTTTTAATGACAGAGGAATTATAATGGAATTAGATTGGGTAGAATGGTTTGGTTATTTAGCATCCCTAGTGGTGCTGATTTCCCTCACTATGTCTTCAATTATCAAATTAAGAGTGATTAACTTTATCGGTTGTCTGCTTTTTGCAAGCTTTGCCTATTTTATTGATTCAGTACCAACGATCTTTATGAATCTCAGCATTGCCTGTATTAACCTTTATTTTCTATATCAAATTTATCGCAGCAAAGAAGAGTTTAAAATAATTTCAGCGTCGAAAGATTCTGAATATTTTCAGCACTTTATTAACATTAATCGCCAGGATATTGAAAAACAGATAAGTCTGGAGCAGTTAACCTTTGCTGACACATTATTTTATATGCTGCGCGATAACAATATCGCCGGAGTGCTTGCAGGCACAAAAGAGGCTGACGGTACTTTTGTCATTATGCTTGATTACGTCACCCCCAGATACCGTGACTTTAAACTGGGCAGCTATTATTACAACACCCATCCCGAATTTCTTAAAGAGAAAGGGATCACCGCGCTAAAAACAACCGCCGGCGATCAGGATCATTGTTTATATCTTAATAAAATGGGCTTTGTTGCCCAGCCCAACAATCAATCATCAACCTATATGAAGAGGCTCTAAATTATGCACAAAAACTATTTTACTGAACTTGAAAAACTACTTGATAATGCTCAGGCGCCCTACTCAGGATTTAATGTTGCAGCCCTTGTCATAACCGGCAACGGCAATATTTATAAAGGTGTCAATGTAGAGTCCGCTGCGTACCCGACAACTATCTGTGCAGAGCGTAATGCTATTCAGACAGCCGTCACCGAAGGCATGAAAAAAGGCGAAGTTAAAGAAGTTCATATACTTGCCCGTAATGCAGCAAAAACGCTTATTAAAGCACAGCCCTGCGGCGGATGCCGGCAAGTGATTGCTGAACAATCCAGCAATGACGCAGTTGTTTACAGTTATGCTTCAGCAACCGAAATAGAGCAGCACAGTATTAACGAATTATTACCCTTTGCTTTCTTAGGTGCTGAATTATAACCGTCCCAAAGTCGTCAACGAGTTATTACCCTTGGCTTTTTTAGGTGCTGAATTATAACCGTCCCAAAGTCGTCAATGAGTTATTACCCTTGGCTTTTTTAGGTGCTGAATTATAACCGTTCCAAAGTCGTCAATGAGTTATTACCCTTGGCTTTTTTAGGTGCTGAATTATAACAGTCCAAAAGTCATCAACGAATTATTAC
>JBLHWW010000126.1:0-10747 GCA_047629075.1 Psychromonas sp.
CCACATTATTTAATTCCCTTAAGATTCGAGCGGGTTTCTATTTTATCGAAGCTAAAAAAACAACGTAATAAATTGAATATAATCGCAGCCATAAGACGCGGACGTTTAACCGCATTTTTAACCTCAGTATAGGAAAGACACATTATTGGCTCTCCTTCATTTTTGTGGGGCTTTCATCGCGTTTTTCGCTGTTGGAAAGATCTTTTACTTTTAAGCCATCACGCATATTGACCAACCCCTGCACTACAATTTTATCACCAATCTCGACGCCCTTTTCAATCAAGACCTGGTTTTTAATACGCGCCCCTAAAAACACTTCCTGACGATTTGCCCTGCCCTGTTCATTAACGATATAAACATAACGTTTGGTACCTGAATACTCTAACGCCTGCACCGGGATAACCGGGGCATTAATGACGGGAAAAACCATTTCAGCTGCCATCATCATGCCCGGTTTTAATTTATTATCAGGATTATTAAATAATATCCGTACACGCAGATTAAGGGTATCGGGGTTAATACGAGAATCCTCTGCAATAAGCTCACCGTTAAATACAGTCTCCGGCCAGGCACGGTTAGTCGCAGTCACTAGCATTCCGGTGCTGATCATTGCTAAATAACGCTCAGGTACCTGCAGATCCAGTGTCATTTGGACAAGATTATCAAGGGTCAGCAACTCACTGCCCGTGCCTACCATCTTACCGAGACTAAAATCAATCAGCCCAATAGTGCCGCTAAAAGGTGCGCTTAAAGCGTGGCGATCCACTTCCGCTTGAGCAGTCTTCAACTGTGCTAGGGCAATATCTACCATGGCGATTTGTCCCTGTACTGCTGTCTGAGTAATCGCATTTCTTTTTACTAATTTTGTAAATTCGCGCAATTTACGCTGCTCATCAAAAAAATAAACCTGCGCTTCCAGCATCGCTGCCTGTGCTTTGGTATCGTCCAACTGGAATAATAGCTGCCCGGTTTTTACCTGCTGGTTAGCCTGAACATCAATCGATTTTACTTTACCACTGACTTCAGTGGCTATATTCACAAACTGCTCGGACTGCAACTTACCAATCAAAGAGAGTGATTGTGCTACTGGATGGTAGGCCACTTTCTGTGTATAAACAGAAATATCGGGCTGTGCGGATAACAGTGAGTGATAACTTGTAACAATAGTGATGAGAGTGATCAATGCTGCGTGCAGAATCTGTTTGTTCATTACTTTTATGATCCCTTAACTGTTTTATATGCAAACGACTGAGTCGTCCAAATGATTATTTTATGATTAGTTTGCCAGAAAGTTTTATTATTATGACTACGGAGGTAATTGCCAAGTTTTTTTTACCATCCAGCTGTAATAATATAATGAGTATAAAGACTAATAATGGAAGAAGCAGGGCGGAAAATAATTAATACTCACTTTTTTAACAATTCAACACCGGTAATCAGATCAAATAACTCCTCGTCTATACTATTTTGCCGCAACAGATGAAAACCTCTGGTCATGACTTCGACCAGCTCATTAATGCTTTTTTCCACGCGTAACATGGTTGATAATCGGCTGGCATTAATCACTTAAGGTAAACTATCAGATGGCCAAGTAATAAATTTTAAATCCTTTTGGCAAATATCATCAAGTGGCAGCAGGCCCTGGCTAAAGGGTTGGTGAACAGTCCTTTATACAGGCTTATTATGAAAAATAATCACCTCGAAAATCTGGCCCTAGCCGCGGAAACTCTCCATTCTTAATAACATATCCCCTACTAGGGGAGGAATAGCATTAATTGATTTAGATAAAATAAACCCTGTGGCGAGATTTTATGTGCTTGCAAATAATGGTGATTGCAGACGTTCACCAATGCAGTAAACGATTTTTTTCTCCGAGCGTTTGTCCAAAGCAGTCAGCACAAAATCGGCTAACAGATCATTAAACTGCGCGACTAGCCCCTAATCTGAACCGAATACTAGCACCCCAAGACAGGCTTTATGGGGCTGCAGATTCAGTGTAGGCTGATACTGATGAAAGCAGGTGAAAAATCCTAATTGTACGCTGCGGTAATAATCATGAAGCGCTTCCACTGCATTTTCATATTCCCCGACATTAACAGCAGCGATAGCTTTCATTGAACGGACCACCGAATGTAAATAGCGGGCACTGTTAATTTTGCATTTTAGTATGCCACTGCGGTGAGTTTGAAGTATTGGTCTCCCATATGTAGCTATCCCCTTACCTAACGAGGTCCTATTTTAGGGCCCCACATACAGCAGACTATTCCACCATAGGGCCCAAATATATAGTGCATCAACTGCATATTGTCCTGCATTGTAGCCCAGTATTCCTGAAGCAGCTTTTATCGTTCCTGTGAGCTTGGTTTTGGCGGATATTATCCATCTGTTCCTGCATCTTCTTGATATACTCCCGTGACTGCGCCATCTATTTATCAAAGGTGGCACGTTTTCAGCTTGAGCACTTTTATTGGCGGGCAGTCAATATTGCTTTTTTCATATTACTCTCCTCAATTTTTAGCAACACAGAGTATAGTGCAAAAACAAACCGTCCTCATATTATGGTCTAACGCGAACCGCTATTCCGGCACAAGGTACAGAACATCACCAGGAATTACCTGCCGATGTTGATTTTATTACAGCTTTAATAAGGGGCTAATACTCGATATGGTAGTTTGAATAATTAAAAGTATATATGCTAAAAAACGCAACAGGACTGCTACCGTGACGGTAATGCCAAGAGCAGACCGCCATGCTAAGATTGCGCTTTTTTTACTTTTCAAAAAAAAATTGGAATAATTAACCTGAGTTAGGGATAAGAATTAAAAGAAGTTAAACTAAATACCTGCTCCACGATCTGATCTTTTAAACGGAAAAATCAGATACAAAGAAGGGGTATACATGATTAATTTAACGAATACATTTTGTGATGAGGATGACTTTTGCA
The DNA here is from genome assembly GCA_047629075.1 of Psychromonas sp. GTDB lineage: Bacteria > Pseudomonadota > Gammaproteobacteria > Enterobacterales > Psychromonadaceae > Psychromonas. The sequence continues at coordinate 2,945 of JBLHWW010000126.1, forward strand.
ACGTTTTCATCCCTGAGAGAGACATACGTTTAATCACCAAAAATGAGATAAAAAAGACAAGTTTTGCTGATCAGAAATAATGATAGTTACCATTAGCTTTTGTCAATCTCATCAGAGCGATTTCAAGCACAGTTAGATTTCGAGGGATCAAAAAATTACTCCTGAACATCAGATGATTTATGATCTAAACTCCTGCCTAATATTGAGTATACTTCCAGAATAGATGTCATTTTTAATATACATTTTTCCCAACAAAACCTTTGAAAATAGTTAACAAAATTATTTTCAAATCGAACCAAAGTGACCAAGTTTTTATGTACTGCAAATCAAATTCAACACGTTTTTCCATTTTTTCAAGTGTATCAGTTTCTCCCCGCCATCCATTTATTTGTGCCCACCCAGTGATCCCCGGTTTTACTTTATGCCTAAGCATATAAAACTGCACTTTACGGCGATATTCTTCATTATGTGCGACGGCATGTGGTCTAGGCCCAACAAGAGACATATCTCCACACAACACATTAAAAAACTGCGGGAACTCATCTAAAGATGAGCAGCGTAAAAAAGCACCTAAAGGAGTTATGCGCAGGTCATTTTTGGTAGCTTGTACAACTTTTTCATTATTGTCCATTACATACATGGATCTAAATTTCCAAACAAGTATTTCCTCCCCCCTTAATCCATAACGGCGCTGTTTAAATAAAACAGGACCTGGAGAGGTTGCCTTGATAGCCAAAGATATCAATAACAATGGTATGGCAATGATACAAAGAATAATAAGGCTGCCGACAATATCTTCTGTACGCTTAAGCCACTTTTTAGGCCCAATGTAGGGGGATTCGTAAACACTCAATGTATCAACAGCCCCCACATGCTCAACACGGGAATGAATCAAATTAGACACAAAAAAGTTAGGCAAATAGTGCACATCAACGGTTGTATCGCCTAACAATAATAAGATATCTCCAATACGTTTTTCTGCTTGTAAAGGAAGCGCAAGAAACAAAATATCTATATGACCATCTCGCGCCTGCTTAATGGCATCTGCAACCCGCCCATTTACATCCAAATTAAAAACCTTATTTACCCGATCTAGGGAACGATCATCATAAACACCAGCTAATTCATAACCTAACTCATCATTTTGTTGGATTTCTTTAAACAAATTAACAGCAGAATCCGTCGCTCCGACAATCACTACTTTCTTAATAAAGATGCCTGATTTAAGACATGCTTTTATACATTGACGTTGCAATACCCGCCAAAATAAACTAAAGAGAACATTAAGCATAAACCATAAAACGATAGTGACACGTGAAAAACCTTCTGATTCTTTCAGTAAAAAAGCTAACGTAACTGCCACTAAAAAAGCGATAGAGATGCAGATTCCTACTCTTAAAAACATCGCTGAAAAACGGTCTGTACGTCTTGAGCGATAAAGTTCAAATGATTCAGCTAGATACAAAAAACACACAGAAATAATTAACACTGCAACGAGGTATTCTCGACTCAAAGAAACCTCATGCAAATAAGCCGCTACAGGAAGGCTTAAAAATAAAATTGATAAGTCAATTAATCGGTAGAGAAATGAATATGAGTTTGACTTAGAGGTGAGAAATTTCTGTGATGTCACAACTTAATCCCTTTGTTGGTTAACCTAGATATATGGCCATTGTTACAAAGCTTCAGCTACATTTAAGATAGTACAATTGTAGAAAATAGCCATCATGGATAAAAATAGGGTTCAACACAAAAAGGTGATTATGGAATTGAAAACTCATGTACAGACAACCTTAAAAGCACCTTCAAAAATATAATATATATATCAATAAATTATAGATAAAAAGGCATTAACCTCGTTTAACAACGAAAGTCAGAACATACAAAAATTAGAGTAATAAAAAGATTAACCGCATCAAAAATCTGACTCGCCCGATTAATCCAAACTAGATATTAGTTCTATTTTATTGATATACAGAATAATTGGTTCTTTTAGTTGGTACATATAAAAATTAACACAGGCTATGTTGCTTAGATCTGTCTCCCTTTCTGTCGGTGCGTTTTTTATTTGAGCTAATCCCACCTTATTGTCATTCCATCTAGAGGCGATTATTAAGCATTTCCCAAATCAATTCTTAGGATTAGGATTAGGATTAGATTTTGATTTATTATAAATTTTTTATGTGATAATAAGCCTAACCTGAAGAGGGTATTGGTTAGGATTAAAAATGAAAACTTGATCTGCTTATACCTTTGCCAATCCCCTGTAAAAAACGCAATACTGCGCGGCTATCCTTTTCCGTGGCAAAGGTTATTTTCACTAAATTTGTACTTGCCTCCTTTTTTCCGGCCAATTCGCCTGAGTTGCACATTGATAATGGTAGATCTGCTCTCCTACGTGTTAATTCAGATCGGCTATCAAATTTAGCAATAACAGGGAAGTCCATTCGTAGTGCATACTTGCATTGCTAGAAACGTAAGGTATAAAAGTAGAATGATAAAGATAAAGATAAAGCGAGAAGTAATTAAAAGTTTATTTTTTTGTTGAAATCACTCAAAAAAAAGTATGCAGAAAACGCACCAAATAAATAATGATAGAGGTCGCTAAGCTGTACCGTGTATGAAAAAAATGGCTGCAGAATTTCTATTGCCCTCCAAGAGTAATAGTGATTAGCAAAATAAAAAATAGAAAAGTAACCAATAAAGTGAGTATTTTTTAACATTATTGGTTACCATTCAAAGGCAAGTTAACACTAAATATACGGCCTTACGCAAGATAAGAATAAGGATACCGTCGACTCTGTCATGATTGACAAATAAATATACTCCCCTTGGTCCCCTCTTTTATGAAAATAACCTACAATAAATTTCATCTGCTTGATTAATTGCATGCCTGACATTATTTATTGATCTTTTAGGATGAAAAAACGCAACCATAAATCAGCTTACAATAGAATTCTTAAGTTGAATAATCGATAGCTATTTTCTTAGATAACGGAATCAAAAAAAGTGATATTAATAAAAAAAACATTCCTCAAGTTGTTTTTTAAATTGGGTATTTATCAAGTATTCCACTTCCTATCTCGCCATAAAATAACAATTTTATACATGCATGGCATCATTGATGACACGGTAGCTAACACATGGCAACCACTACGCATGCAGCATACTAAGCAGGCTTTAGCTGTTACGCTTAAAATCTTATCTGAAAAATACACATTTATTTCATTAACTACAGCCGTAGAAATCTTAAAAAAACAGCGCCTTCCAGTTAATAATGCTCTGGTAATAACCTTAGACGACGGTTATTTAAACAACCTGACATTAGGTGCACCATTATTCGCACTTTTTAACATTTCACCGACTATATTTGTTTCCCCTGAGCATAGCGAATATAACCAGCCATTTTGGTTTGATCGCTTGGATTATGCATTACAACAAATTACTGAAGAAAATTTTCAAACATCTATAGGCAATGAAATATTCGTTTTCAATTGCCAGACGAGAAAGACATTGCAACAAAGTTATGCCACTTTTCGCCGAAAAATTAAAGCACACTTTAAATCTGATATCGCAATGCGAGATTACCTCTGCAGTCTCTGCCAAGAGATAGAGCAACAAACAGGTAAAGCGTTAAGTTTCATCATTAATGACGATCCTTGCGCTGCATTAGCAGATTGGCGACAACTCAAGCACGCTAAAAACAGTTTACATTTTGAAATAGGTAGCCATACACTTAACCACGCACGACTAGGCTTAGTTGATAAGCATACGGCATCGAGAGAATTAGCTGAATCAAAAACAAAACTGGAGAATAAACTGAATATTCATTGTGCAAGTTTTTGTTATCCTGACAATAGCTACAATGCGCACGCGGTCCAAACTGGCGCACTGCATTATAATTGCGCCTTAACAACTGACAATGGCTTAAATAAATCTAATTGCAATTTAATGACTTTGAAACGCTTTAATTTACCGACTAGCGACAATCCGCTTAAAATACTGTACGCAATATCGGCTTTGCGCAGCAGCTTTAAATTATAAAAAATCACCCTATAGAAGATACTTTATGAAAATATGTATTGTTGCAAATAATGCTTATGGCGCATTAACGGGTGAAGAATCCGGTCATATAGGTGGCGTTGAGAGACAAACTGCATTATTAAGTGAGTGGCTTACAGCTAATGGACATGAAGTAATAGTGATCACTTGGAATGAAGGTGGCTCGCCTGTTGAGGTTATAAATGGCATTAAAATAATCAAGTTATGTAAAGTAAACGATGGCCTACCTGGGATACGCTTTTTTACACCGCGCTGGACCTCCCTAGTGTCAGCATTAAAAGAAGCCGATGCCGAAGTGTATTATCACAACTGTGCAGAGTATGTGACAGGGCAAATTGCGATGTGGTGTAAATTACATCACACGCCTTTGATATATAGCGTTGCCAGCGATGCAGATTGTGACATTGAATTCCCAAATTTAAAATCTAAAAGAGAAAAGTACTTATTTCGCCATGGTTTAACCCATGCAAACTTAGTCATCACCCAAACACAAAAACAAAAGCAACTTTTACAACAGAATTACTCGATAGATGCCCAAGTTATTAACATGCCAGCGACGCCCCCCAAACCGCTAGAAAACTTTAACCGAGAAGCTTTATTTAACAAACAAAAAGTGACCTGGGTTGGTCGTATACACAAAGTCAAAAGAGTCGAATGGTTAATTGATATCGCAGAACAATCCCCTGATATATCTTTTGATGTAATAGGTCCCTCTAATGCACTCTCAGAATATATGCCAAATATTCTTCAGCGATTACAAGAAACAAAAAACATTAACTATTTAGGTAAAGTCAGTCGAGCCGATATGCCTTCTATTTATCAAAACAGCTCCATTTTATGCTGCACTTCAATCTACGAGGGGTTTCCAAATACTTACCTCGAGGCATGGAGTTACGGTGTTCCCGTCATTACAACCATTGACCCTGACGATATCATTAAAACACACAACATGGGGTATCACGTCACAAGCAAAGAGCATTTCCAAAGCCATATTGAATTATTACTTAACGACCCAATTCACTGGGAAAAAACGTCGTTAAACTGTCAAAATTATTGTTTACAAAATCATGAGCAAGGCAGGGTAATGAAGCAATTTGAGCGCGCATTTTTATCGGTCGGCTTCAATCGTATTGGCGAGCATTTTGATCAGAAAAGTGAAAGTTGGTCTGATTACTACCAAAACAGCGCTATTAGCATTGCACATCTCGATTTACAACAGCGACTCGTCTACTGCCAAAATATGTTAGCCAATATAGAAAAGCAAGGAAAAACAATGCATTTGCTTGATTTAGGCTGTGGCCCAGGGAATAGTTTTCCAGCTATAAAATCAACGGGAGACTGGCTAATAGAGGGGGTAGACATTTCTATAGAGATGATAAAAACAGCACAAATACAACACCCTGATATCAACCTAACAATAGCCAATGCGTCCTCTCTGCCTTTTGAAAAAAACAGATTCCAAACGGTCATATCATTGGGTGTCTTAGAGTATATCGAAGGCTACCCATTGGTCATCACTGAAGTAAGACGTATACTGCAGGCACAAGGACATTTTGTTGTTTCTATCCCCAATAAACAGTCAGTTTTTAGAAAATTAAGAAAACTAGAAAACTTATTTGTAAAGCCATTTAAGAAAATTCCCCTGTTGAATAAAAAGAAAAAACATGGTGATCCCATTCGTCATCAACAATGGTCACAAAAATCCTTTAGTGATAATTTAACCTCTCAAGGTTTTTCTATTGAAAATGTTGAGTACTGCACCTATGCGTTTCTCAGCCCCAAATTAGAAAGTTCAACGTTCAATCTCCACCTCTCCAAATGGCTGCATAACAACTTACGCAGAAACTCCAAACTTAAACGCTTTTTAGCGAATACCATTATTATCCATGCAAGGGTAAATAAATAATGAAAACTAAAGTATTAATAGTGATTAGCAATATGGAATTTGGTGGTGCACAACGTCAAATAGTAGAGTTAGTCAACAATATAGACCAAACTCAGTTTGAAATACATGTTTGCTCCCTTTCTGAATATGCACCACTTGCAGATCAGTTTAACGAGGGCATTCCTCTACATATTATTCATAAAAAAGCCAAATTTGATTTCTCAGTTGTTTTTAAATTAGCAAGCTTAATACGAAAACATAGATTCAATGTCATTCATAGTTATTTATTTGATGCAGAAATAGCGGCCCGATTAGCCGCTAAACTATCATGCACGAATATTAAAGTGATAGGCTCTGAACGTAATGCGAATTACACTCTGAAGCCAATTCAAAAACGGGCATATAAACTCACCAAACATTTAGTCAATGAGATTATTGCTAACTCCCAAAGTGGCGCAGACTTTAATGCGCAGCAAACTGGCCAACCTAAAAGTAAATACCATGTAGTCTACAACGGTGTAGATACCAACAGATTTAAACCTCAAGATAAGAAAAATATCCGTGCCGAATTAGGGATTGACCAAAACTGTAAGCTTATCGGCATGTTTGCCAGCTTTAAACAACAAAAAAATCACCCCTTTTTAATCGAAGCACTTCAAAAAGTAAAAGCTCAAGGACATGAATTCAAGTTACTTTTAGTTGGGGATACTCTTCATGGTGGACTGCACGGTTCTGATGATTATACAGTTAAAATAAAAAAAAAATTGCAGCATCAAATTTTGCCGATGATGTAATTTATTTAGGCAATCGTGATGATATCGAGCATCTTTACCCGGCCTGTGACTTTACTGTTTTGCCCTCATTATTTGAAGGGACCCCGAACGTAGTGCTGGAATCAATGGCATGTGGCGTCCCCGTTATTGCAACAAATGTCTCTGACAATGGCAAAATAATTACACATCTATCATCAGGCTACCTTGTTGAGACCAATAACGTGCAAGAACTCAGTGAAAAAACATCACAGCTATTAGGTGATGTAACAACGCTAGAAATTTTTTCTGAAAATGCACGAAAAGAGATGGAGAAAAAGTTTTCCTCTCGAAAACTAGCTGAGAATATGACCCAAATATATGAAATGATTAAGCAGAGGTAACTATGATTAACAATAAACAAGATTTACTATTTTATTTAGCTGCTGATAAGTTTTCTTTAGGCATTAAACACAAACATCCAAAAATGAATGATGAAATATGGAAGTTTCAGATTGCACTAAGGAAAGTAGAATTTTATAAAAACACCAATAAAAGCCTACTCAAAAAACTGGCATTAATCAAATGGCAACTAAAAAAGAGAAAACTCGCGCTTATACTGGGTTTTGATATCCCAGAAAATGTTTTTGGAGCAGGTTTACGCATCAATCATTTTGGAAATTTAATTGTAAACAACCAAGCTAAAATAGGTATGTGGTGTGATATCCACCAAGGTGTAAATATAGGGGCAAACAATAGCAGCGATAATAAAGTTTTAGCGCCAACAGTAGGTAATAATGTATGGATTGGCCCAGGAGCAAAATTGTTCGGGGATATTTTAATTGGAAACCATGTGGCAATTGGTGCAAACGCTGTTGTGAATAAGACTTTCTCCGATGACATCACTTTAGCCGGAATACCTGCAAAATTGATCAATAAAAATGGGACAAGGGAGATGAACATCGCAGCAAGCAAAAAACGAATGGATAACTTTTTTATTTTAAATCAACATTTTAAAATGTACGACCCAAGCGAACATTTTTAATGTCTCGATAATTTCTTACTGCAACGCATACACCTAAGACTTTAATCCAATGCCGATCAGTT
>JBLHWW010000127.1:0-10707 GCA_047629075.1 Psychromonas sp.
CTTTGCCAGCGGATCACCGACTATTCGTGTAGTGGAGTTCATTTTTTGTAAAGCGTATGCTCAACTAGCGTTAGCTTTCAAGTCGCAAAAGAGCACATTGCACCTTAGATATTCTGACTGTCATATACTTTAGATTAATCAATTCCCTTGGATTTATTTTAATTAAATAATAATATTGAAGAGATATCTGAAAATCATTAGGTAATATCATGATCCCAACTATTCATGTTCACATATCCTTCTCTTAAAGCGACTATTCGTCAATTTTTAATAATTGATATTGGCCATGGTGTGGGCCGCCTATATATTCGACCTTTATCTTAATGCGACTTTCGACTATCACGTGTTTAGTGTCTTGAAAGGTAAAACAAGTTATTTGTTGATCTTCTTCAGAAAAAAAGGACCGTCAATACACTCAACTTCTTCTATTTTTAGCTGCATTTTCGTCTTGCCATTAGCTTGTTTTTCTAACCGAATCACCCGGCCAACCAAGGTTGATTCATTTGGTGCAGCACTTACGTTTGCCATAAATATTCCCGATAATGTAAAAAAAGACATAGGCCAATAATCGAGCCTCTATATAATGGATTGACTTCAAAATCTAGGGTGAAAATAATCATATTGTTTTAAGCAGTACCAATATTAAATCTCGATCATTACGAGCATATTCATTCATCTTTTTCCAAAGTTGCTTTATAGGATTTCAATTTTAACAACTAAGATAGGTCAGATATTTATGCGGATTGTTATCATATACCCACAAAACGTTATGTTTACTGATACCCTAAAGCTGGCTGAAAATAAGCCGCAATCAATCGGTTTTGACCTACTTTAGGTGAATAGGCTTAAGTCGGTGTAGTTAATCGGTAATGAGGGGGTGGTCAGTGAGCAGATGCTATCGGGCGACAAGGAATCGGTGGTATTTGATCTGCCAAAAAAATCAGGGTGGGTAAGTTTAGTGGTTGAAGATAAGCAATAACAGCAAGCTTTTTCAAATCCAATCTGGTTGAAATGGTTGATAAAGCACAATTCTGAGAGGGCAACTGGATTCTAATAGTTTTAAAGTGCGCTAAAGAGAGAATTAAAGCGTTCAGAAGAGGATAAAAACGGGGTTGATATGCGAACATAACCCCGTTTGTCGATCTTTTTAGCCTGTTTAAGCCGATTATTATATTGGCTACTAACTGTTTCCCTTATTTTTTTAGCAGAATAGGTGTGCAGCGTCTATATCTGTCCCGCTATTTGCCGATCCTACGGCGCAGCGATCAGCCTCATAGGAATTAGTGCTCAAAAATCAGAGCAGATCGAAACGATCTGCGTTCATCACCTTAGTCCATGCAGTTACAAAGTCGCGCACAAACTTTTCCTTGTTGTCATCCTGTGCATAAACTTCAGCATAGGCGCGTAGAATCGAATTCGAACCAAAGACTAAATCAACCCGTGTTGCCGTCCATTTGACCTTATCTGTTTTACGATCGCGGATTTCATAGAGATTATTAGCGGTCGGTTTCCAAGTGTAATTCATGTCCGTCAGGTTGACGAAGAAGTCATTGCTGAGGGCTCCTTCGTGCTCGGTCAATACACCGTGTTTAGTACCTCCGTGGTTGGTACCAATCACCCGCATACCGCCAATTAATACGGTCATTTCATGCGCAGTCAGGCCCATTAATTGCGTACGGTCAAGCATCAGTTCTTCAGCGCTGACAATATAGTCCTGCTTAAGCCAGTTGCGGTAGGCATCATGAACGGGTTCCAGTACGTCAAAAGAATCCAGATCGGTCATCTCAGCAGTTGCATCTCCGCGTCCAGAGGAGAAGGGTACCGTCAGATTAAAGCCGGCCGCTTTTGCCGCTTGCTCAACACCGACGTTACCGGCCAGCACAATCACATCTGCGACGCTTGCTTGGCTTTCGGCCGCAATCTCTTCAAGTACCGCCAGCACTTTACTCAGACGCGCAGGCTCGTTACCTTGCCAGTCTTTTTGCGGGGCGAGGCGAATGCGTGCACCATTGGCACCACCGCGTTTATCCGAACCACGAAAGGTTCTGGCACTGTCCCATGCGCTGGATACCATTTCACTTACGCTCAGACCACTGGCTACTATTTTGTCTTTCATCGCTTGAATATCATAATCAGTGTTTCCTGCGGGCACTGGGTCTTGCCAGATAAGTTCTTCTTGCGGCACATCAGGACCGATATAACGCACCTTCGGCCCCATATCACGGTGGGTAAGTTTGAACCATGCGCGTGCAAAGACCTCGGAGAAATAATTTTGATCCTGGTGGAAACGATCTGATATTTTTCTATATTCCGGATCCATTTTCATTGCCATGTCGGCATCGGTCATGATTGGATTTAATCGGATTGAGGCGTCTTCAACATCCACAGGCCGATGTTCTTCCTTAATGTTGATAGGTTCCCATTGCCATGCACCGGCGGGGCTTTTTTTCAGTTCCCACTCATAATTTAGTAACAGTTGAAAGTAACCGTTGTCCCATTGGGTAGGGTTTGTTGTCCATGCGCCTTCAATGCCACTTGATACCGTATCGCGGCCAATGCCGCGTGTGGTCTTATTTAACCAGCCAAAGCCCTGATCTTCGACATCCGCACCTTCAGGCTCCGAACCAAGCTGTGCGGCATCACCATTGCCATGACATTTGCCCACCGTGTGACCACCTGCGGTCAGCGCGACGGTTTCCTCATCGTTCATCGCCATTCGCTCAAAGGTGACTCGAATATCATTCGCGGTCTTCAGCGGATCGGGATTACCGTCTACACCTTCGGGGTTAACGTAAATCAGCCCCATCATTACGGCGGCCAGCGGGTTCTCCAGATCGCGCTCACCGGAATAGCGGCTGCCTTCGCTGCCGCTGGGCGCAAGCCACTCTTTTTCCGCACCCCAGTAGGTGTCCTTTTCCGGATGCCAGATATCTTCACGTCCAAAAGCAAAACCAAAGGTTTTTAAGCCCATCGATTCATAAGCGAGAGTACCCGCATAGGCAATCAAATCGGCCCAACTGAGCTTATTGCCATATTTTTTCTTGATTGGCCAGAGGAGGCGGCGTGCCTTATCAAGATTGACGTTGTCCGGCCAGGAGTTGATTGGCGCAAAGCGCTGGTTGCCGGTTCCGGCACCCCCTCGTCCATCGGCGATACGATAAGTTCCCGCCGCGTGCCAGGACATGCGGATCATCAGGCCACCGTAGTGCCCCCAGTCCGCTATCCACCAGTCCTGGCTCTCGGTCATCAGTGCGTGCATATCTTTCTTAAGCGCGCTGACATCAAGATTTTTGACCATTTCCCGATAGTTGAAATCCGGCCCCATAGGATTGGTCTTGCTATCCTGTTGATGAAGAATGTCGAGGTTCAGGGCCTTCGGCCACCATGCCACGTTCGACATGCTATTCTCTGTTGCAGCGCCGTGCATTACGGGACATTTACCGCCAGTGTTTGTCGCATTTTTATTCATATTCATATTCCTCTGGTGAGATGACATACATGAATCTTAGTTAACAGCACAACATTATCATCTAAAGTGAGCACTTTGGATCATAACCAATTTTTTGAAAAATAGTTGCAGAAAGACAGCCTACGCAGGTGTAAAACACACTCTGATACTCTTATTCAACTATATTACGTCCGCTTATTTTTTGTCCCTCAATTTAAAATATCCCAATAATAACTTTGCTGACCATATCGTTTATTCAATCCTTTGTACAACCAGTGTAAACGCACCTGCTCAATTTTACTGTTTAGGCGAACAAAATTGGCAGGAAAGCCGTAGCCCAAAAGAAAGTAATTAAGTGGGCTGCGCGTAACACAATTGATCAGAATATTTATTCCTTATAAAAATCCTTACGGATCACCCCATTGTACTTTTGGCTCTATGTTCGAATCTGATACATAGGTCTCGCACTGATGGAGAAGTACGAGGCCTATTTTATAGGATTTAACGCTATGATAATTAGAGGTTTTAGGCTGATAACTTTATATTCTTTCAAAAAATTGACTGATAAAGTTGATTATTAGGTAATAAAAAGCAGAAGTTTTTCTTCGACGTACTTCAAATTGGGAAAAATCAAGCTACCACCACGCTTGAGTTTCCCCAAGAGCAAGTTAAGTTAGTCGCTTATTTTTAGTGTGTAACGCTTAGGAGGCGTTAGCGACTTAGCTTTCCAGATCGTCAATAGGCGCAAACTGATTTTGAATGAATTAAACCTAAACCTGATTCTTTTATTTAAGGCAAGGGAATAATAGAGCGTGGTTTCTACATATTATGGGCTTTCTTTACTATGCCGTTTTGTTTCTGCACCTCTCGAATGAAAGATACAATTCCGGCGATGTCTGAGAATCCAATCTGAGGTTGTGCTGGCATATTCCCATCTGGCCAATGGTGTTGCTGAACACCCTTAGTTGCTGCGCTGGAAAAAGCGCCATTACCATGATCACCAGGGTTATAAATATTATGAATTAACGGTGGCCCGGCATGTGTTCCTTGACCGTCTATGCCGTGGCAGGCGCTACAGTTTTGATTAAAAACCTTCTGACCTGCTGCCGCACGCGGTGACAATTATCCTACTTTTACATCAACATGACCCGTAAAATGATCAGCCGATAGCGGTGAAGCACTCAAGGTGGAAATAAGCACTAATAAAACAACTTTGTTCATGATTTTGCCTACCTTTTGATTATTTAATATCGGTCCAAGCGAATCTTTTGTTAATTAAATCTGTTGAACGGCAGGCGTCTGTGCCGTCGTTTATTAATGTCAGTCAATTTAGCACTATTGATTCTTCTGTGGTGTTCACTCATCACACCTTATGTCATAACGCTCCAAGTTAAAAGTAATACAAAGGCAGCCATCAGATCATACCTAAAAATACCGTGCTGCTCGAAAATTCGGCAGATTAGGGTTATTTCAAAAAGAAAAAGTGCAGATCAAGCGCGCATAGAATCAGGATGAAAAAACTCATCGCTCTTCTAATGACGAATATTTTGAGGGTCTTTGCAATGTTGCCACTGGCTATCTGCAACGGTTTAGTAGTAAAAAAGAGCGCCTCTGTCAATATATATCAGCGTAGGACTTCTTGGAATTATGGTGTTAACGCTTTTAGTCGTTGTTGCAGAGATTGCCATGTACCGTAATTTATTCAAAATGCTGTCAATATAAACATAAAGAAAGCATCAGTCGTCAACATAAAGCGCGAAATGTTAATAGTGTGTTTTATTATGTTACAGTCATGTGGTTTAGATGACTCATTCTTTGTCAATGAGGTCTTTATCTGAGCGTTTAGAGTCAACGGTGGGAAAAGTTTTGGCAACAGCTGCTATGCAGGGGGCAAAAAATACCCAGGTACAATGGTGAATTTTTAACTAAAAAGAGCAATGAGATAAAAATGAAAATATTTAAAATAATGGCAATATTAAGTTTTCTTGTCGTCAGTAATTTGGCGATAGCCCATTCACACCTGAAAATTTCATTTCCTAAGGAAGGTCAGCAGTTAAATAAGCCTCCTGAAGATTTGACCCTTGAATTTGACGCACAAGTTAAATTAGTCAGATTGCAGCTGACAGATCAATCTGGGAATTCAATTAAAATTGATGCTCAACCAAGTAAAGACTTTAAAGCTGCATTTAGGGTCGCATTACCTGTACTTGAGACGGGTAGTTATAAGGTTAAGTGGCTGGCGATGGGAAAAGATTCTCATAAGCTCAAAGGAGACTTTACCTTCACAATTAAGTCCTCTGGTCTGACCAAAAAACCTGCTACTTCAGATGCAGATGGAAATTAGTTAGGGTGTCTATGATTGAAATCACTCTTTGGGGTTATGCTAATATAACAACTAAGTGGTTGATATACATTGGCATAGTCGCAGCAATTGGCGGTCCTTTTATTGCCGCCTTAATAAATTCCAGTGTTAATAAAAAGTTGATTATTAATTATATCGTCATCAGCAGTGTGTTAGGTTTTGCTGCGGTAATAATAAATTTTTTCATTCAGGTTGGTGCCTTTTCTGATACTGGCTTATCAGGTGTTTTTGATACTGGATTAATCAGTTTTCTTTGGCAAAGTACGGTGGGAGATTCTGTTTTATGGCGCCTGATGGCATTTACGGTTTTAGGCTTTGCATTATTGTTAAGCGATTTTAATGTAAAATACGGCACCTTTAGCTTTAGGCATGCAACTTCTACTTTTTTATATATGATGGCTATTTTTAGCTTTGCATATTCATTTACCTTTATCGGTCATAGTGCCGTTACAGGCAGCGCCGCAAAGTGGTTGTTGGCTGTTCATATTATCACTGTTTCCTGGTGGATAGGTGCGCTATACCCTTTATGGCTTAGTTGTAATTTATTGCAACCACCGGCACTGTATAAGTTAATGTGTTTATTTGGTCAAATCGCGGTCTTTATGGTGGGTATTTTAATCGCTTGCGGGATCGGTTTGTTATATTTATTTTTAGAAAATCCCCTCGCGTTATTGACTACAACCTATGGTCTGGCAATGCTCCTAAAACTGATTTTTATCGTTAGTCTTTTATCAATTGCCGCTTACCATAAATTCTCTCTTGTACAAGAAATACAGCAACCAACAGGTATCAAAAAACTACAAAAATCAATTAATAATGAGATGCTAATCGCAGCGATGATTTTAGCGGTTACCGCTGTGTTATCATCGATTTTAGGGCCCTAATAGCTTATATATAGCAGTATTTAAATCTGCTAAAGCTAAAGATTGTCTCGGCTAATACCGAATTAATTTTTCAGGTCGTAAAGGGAGCACAAACCGATTTTTAATGAGTGGAATACCATGGCTTGGCTTAATCTTACCGGACTGAGGGATTTTAGGCAGTAGATAGATCCCTTGCTGCCGGTGTCCATGCAAGTCGTAATTGGTTGTTTAAATTTTTCAATACTGCCACTAACTTGATCTGAAAGAAGTTCTACTTCTAACCTTGATTTACCGTTTTTAACCCCCGATTTGACTCGGTATTAAAAGCTTACCGTTTTTGTTTAAACCTGTCTTTTGTACCTGTTTGGGGTGGTAAAATCTTCCCTTCTGGACTGATGCGTATTTCATTGCTTGAGGCACAATTAAAATCCAGCTTGCTCTCAAACAGATACTAAGGTGGTATCTAAAGGTATCTGTTTCCAACATATTGTTTAAATTATCTCTCATCTTCGCTAAGCGCTCTGGTTAATTTGGCTTTAACAATCGGCTTCCTTATGGGCGGTGTAGTTGATTATTAATATTGTTTTTATTTTTATTTCTAACCCCAAAAATAATCTTTACTTACCCGGTAAGTACACCAGACTCATTATAAGGCCATCTAGGTTATATAGGCTCTATAGGGCATTACTTAAAAACAAGACTATTCATATTTTAAACCCCATTGTAGTGCACCAGCAAAGTATTCGATTTGCGCTAATGTTAGTTTTGGTAAACCAATCTGATGCTTTGAGAATTTTGACGGAGGAGATAGATATTTCTATGCGAGAAAGGTAAAAAGCGGACATCGAAACCTTTTATTATTTTACAGCATTGGCTGATAAAATTTTTATCAGCGCATAAAAAGCACAATTTTCTGCTTTCAAATAGCTTAAATAGTTAAAATTTAAGCTATTTTAAAGATCGCTTGTTCCCGGCAGCGAACATAAAGGTTGTTCAGATATGTTGAGATTAATACTAAAGGTTATCCCATTCTAGGCTAACCTTAATAGCTATATATTCATAATATTTAAATACAAAATGGGCTAAATCATGGGTGCCCACACTTGTCCGATTAGATTTAGCACGGGCTGATAAGGGTAAGCTGCATAATGGCTAAATTATCGAATGTAATTACCTGATTTGTGCACCGCAAACAGCCCATAGGGTGGCTCCGACTGCGCTGCTTGCGACAGTCGGAGCGCACCCTACCGATAACATAAGAGCAATTCCATTAATTAACTTATTATGTCGATTCAATCCATTGAATAGAGAGTTTACATTCTCCCTAGATCACGGAGAAAAATATTCCACGCTCGGCTACATTTATTAATAGCAAAAGTATTAATAAAGTGATCATATTGACTCCTCACATTCATCCTGACGGCTTTGTTAACGTAAGTTTTTCCTTTGCAGCAAGTGATCATAAACTTAATGCTTTTGGTATAATAAGGTGAGTTATCAAGTCCAGCCTATTAATACAGCATCGCCAAGTGGGTAATCAAGGTCAATAAGATTTCTTCTTTTCGCTCATGACAGAGGTTTTCTCAGTAAAATTACATCATTTCCAATGAATTCTAATTCAAGCTTGTCACGCTCAGCAAGATAGCGAAAAGTTGGCTGACTAAAAAAGCTGACATGGGTCGGATCATTTTTATAGTGCCAGCGCGAAAATGCTTCAAGGTCTATCACCTGTTTAGTCATTATTCCTATCCAGCCACCTGGCTTAACTAAGCTTAACCATTGCGACCATATATTTTTAGGATCAAAAAGGTGCTCTATGACCTCTGTCGCAGTCACAAAATCATAGGTGTTTTTCAGTACATCGGTATCGGGCTGATAGTAAATATCGTATAACGCAACCTTGTGTCCAGCTTCGCGGAGCACATGTGCCAATGCAGGGCCGGGTCCACAGCCGAAATCTAATCCTGCAGAGTCCATGTCTATCCTTTCAAGAAGAGGCAAGGATAAGCGCGATAAAAAGCGTCGATATCCCTGGTCATCGGGGTTATTCTCATGCTGATCATAGTGGGCTTTCTCACTAACTGCATCGAGCCTCTGCTCCTCGGGTACAAAGACCAACTCACAGCGGGAACACTGAAAATAGGAACGATTCTTGTCCTTAAAATAAAACTGAGTATGATTTGATGAACATAAGGGACAAAGATGCATAAAGACTTCCTGTTATTTAAAATGTGTACAGCGCGCTGAGTAGACAAAATTTAGGCGACAGCTCTTCGGAAAAAAATGCTCGCTGTGGTCGTTTGTGCGCAGCGATAGCTGAGACTCAAATTCTCCGAATAGCAAGCAAAAACCGGCCTGTTTGACGGCGCTAAAATTAACTAATTTGATCCGCTATTACAAGGTGCTTCACCGCTTAGTTGAGCATTTAGGGTAGCTGAAAAAATATTGGCATCATGTCTGGTCAGTTTATCTGAAAACTTGCCTTATTATTGCTAAACAGTATCAATATCAACAATCAATAACCTTGCTCATCGTCGACTGCATCGGGAATGATATTTGTTGCACGGTAGTTTGTTATATTGTCAGCCACAATTTCAGCCGCGCTGTTGATATTTGTTGGTCCCGAAATATGCGGTAAAACGGTTATGTTCGAATGCTGCCAAATCAGGCTTTCAACGGGCAAGGGCTCCTGCTCAAAAACATCCAGTACAGCATGGGCAATATGTGACTCATCCAATAGCGCTAATAATGCTTTGGTATCGACGACTGCGGCGCGTGAGAAATTTATAAAGCGGCTTCCTTTGGGTAAATTCTTTAATAAATCAGCATCGATAAGGTGATGAGTAGCGGGTGTTAAGGGCAGTAAATTGATCAAAATATCCGTTTTATGCAGCATTGACTGCAAGCCAGATTTTTCGGTGAAATGTTGGCCACCGGTGATTTTTTTTGCGTTGCGGCTCCAACAGCAAACAGGGTAACCATGTCTATTTAATATATCGACCGCTGCGATGCTCAGTGTGCCCGCACCCAATACTGAAACACGTGTTTCCTGAGGGCTTTTATAGGGGATTGGCAGCCATTTTTTTTGTGCTTGTTGCAGGGCATATTCAGGCATATTGCGCTGTAAATAAAGTGTCCATGCAAGTACCGCTTCAGCCATGGTTTGGGTAAGGTGTGGATCATTTAATTTGACCAGTTTTATTCTGTCCAGAGGTAATGTGGTGATCAAATTTTCAACACCAACCCATAAGCTTTGAATCCAGATTAAATTGGGAAATCGCGCAACAACTTCCGGATTGGGATTGGCCACTATCGCGATATCGACCTGTTGTGCGTGATCCGCTGTTATCTGATCGGGTAAAAGAATTTTTTCATGGTTTAATCTTTTCTGTAATAACGCTAACCATTGTTGCTCTATTTGTGCATCCATATTGGTGATCAGTACAATATATTTCATTAATTAATAACCTTGTTATTGTGAAAAAAGCGTAATAGCAAAAGCCTAAAGCAAACACTTTATCTAACAATAATGTGCTGTACAACGATTGATATTACAATACAAGCAAGTCGCGCCAGTGAATTCAGCATGGCGATGATCGAGATTCGCAACAAAATCTACTCATTTGCCAAGCAGTGTAACTATCGGCTGCAATATACCAAAAAGACCGCTGCTGCGCTCTGTTATGGCTACATCGCCGAGGCCATGGCCGGCAATGTACGCTTGAGCCGTATTTTTTGGCCGACTGTGCCTGTACCTCTGTCGGTGGCTGCAAAGGATAATCGGCTTGTCCCTTAGCAGACGTTGTATGTACCTTTGCCAGTGGCTGCAAAGGGTGATCGACTTGTGGTAGGGCAGATTGTTTATTTACACCAATACTCTTTACTTTGGCAGGCACTTTTTCCACGGCTGGACTTGCTGATGATAAATCTCCCTGTAAGGACGTACAAAGCTTTTAAAAAATTGCTAGCGCAATGCAACTGCCTAAATAAAAAGCATTGAATATTCTGATTTCACACCAGGCGCGCTTTTTTTA
>JBLHWW010000128.1:0-10644 GCA_047629075.1 Psychromonas sp.
TTAATGACTTAAATATAGATTTGGCTTTTGTTTCAACGTCTTCCTGGAGTCAGCGCGGTATATCAACGCCTAGTGAAGACAAAATACAAGTTAAACAAGCGATTGTCCGAACTGCAAAAACAAATTACCTGGTCAGTGATTCCTCTAAATATGGAAAAATTGCAACTTTCCATGCCGTTGATATGAACTGCTTTGATGCTGTTATTACGGACTCAAATTTCCCAAGCAGTTGTATTCAGGATCTCTCTGAGCAGGGTGTTAAGGTTGTCATAGGATAATAATGTGAATAATTTATACAGTATTAAGATTTTCGATAGCCTAAAAAGGATTGTGTAACTGTCCGTTATCTACAACCGGATGAAGGGCAATGAGCTTCTTAAGTTTTACACTGTTTAATTTATTCTCAAATGATACTCGCTAATTGTCGCATATGAGGATAAATCACTCGGTATTAATCCCAATAACTTAGATTCTTGTGTACCTCCGGAATATTTCTTAGCTTACATTATTACTTATAATTTGTTATTTTTGAAGACCCTCCACTTTCCTATTGATATAACTTTAATTCCCTCAATCAGATGAAATTTAATATTTAGCTAAGCATTCGTTACAGCAACTGGTTTAATCATTACATTTATACATTTAATAAATATTAACTAAACAATACTTTAAATTGTTAACTTTTGTTATTTACGTCCTTTAAAACAACAAAATAAACGGTCTTATCTTCACAAGTTAACAACGTTAACATTTTTTACCTTTTGTTAATATCTAGGCTGTTTTGTCTACCATAATCTAACACCAATGTGTTGAATAATATCTTAAATACACTGTAGTTAAAGGATGAATATGAAATTTACAAAAACACTGATTAATGCGGGCATAGCAGCGAGTTTACTTTTTACTGGATTTGCTTCGGCAAAGATGATGAATATAGGGTTTACTCCTTCTCCCAATTCACATTACGGTCAAGGTGTGCAAGTTTTTGCTCAAGAAATAGACCGATTAAGCGATGGTAAATATGAAATAAAGATTAAATCGTCCGGTGTTTTAGGTGGTGAGCGCGATGTTATTGAAGGTTTACAGTTTGGTACTATTGATCTAACTATCACTTCTACAGGCCCCGTCGGCAATTTTGTACCGCTGGATTCCCCTTTTCTTTTTAGCGGTTATGAGCATGCCCATCGCCTCCTTGATGGCAATATAGGTAATGATCTGTTAGCTAAATTTGAAGATAAAGGCTTAATAGGTTTGGCCTAGAGTGAGAATAGTTTTCGGCATTTAACCAACAGCAAACATGCCGTGGTTACACTTTCTGATCTAGAGGGTTTAAAAATAAGAACCATGGAAAATGAAGTACATATGTCGGCATTTCAAGATTTAGGTGCGGCACCAACGCCGATGTCATTTACCGCTCTGCAACAAGGTACTGTCGACGGTCAAGAAAACTCGATTCCAGTGATCACAACCTCTAAGCTTTATGAAGTACAAGATTATTTAACACTAACAGGACACGTTTACTCTTCTGCCGTTATTTTGATGTCTAAAACTAGCTGGAGCTAGTTAAACGATGCCGAGAAGCAGTGGTTCAAAACCGCGGCTGCCGCATTGCCTAAAGCGACGCGCGAAGCTGTCGCAACGATGGAAAAAGAAGGTGTTAAATTAATAAAAGAAGCAGGTGTTCAGGTTGTTGAAAACCTGAATAAAAAAGCATTCTCTGAAGCAATAGTACCCACTTATAAAAAATATTCAGTTAAATACGGCGCAGCACTAATCGAACAAATTCAAAATACGAAATAACTAATATTAACATTGGAGTAAGGCCCTGTTTTATCGGGTCTTTATAATTATGATTAAAAAAATTGATGATAACTTACACAAATGCACTTTAACTTTTACTGCAATATTATTGAGTTTTGCCATATGACTAACTTTTTATCAAGTGCTAACGCGCTTTATATGGAATAATCCTGCGCCATGGTATGAACTGCTAGCCAGAGGAATTATTATTTGGGAGGTCTTTCTCGGCTTGCCCTATGCAGTTAGGCATGGTGAATTGATATCGATTGATATTATTAAAACTATCTTTCCAAACTATATTTTTTAATTACAACCTTTGTGCAACTGGTTACGCTGACGGTTTTAGGGATTCTGTTTATTAAGGAATTGAAGTGACCGTGCGGGTTAATCATTAGACCGTCTCTTTACTAAACTTTTCTATGTCGTGGTTATATGCCTCAATTCCTATTGGTTGTGGTTTAAGTATGGTTTCCATATTACTCAGACAGATTGAATTAATTCATCATTTTAGACAATTAAAGCGAGTTCAATAATAAATTTTACCCTAGCTTCCTTACTTATCCCGTTTTTCTGCTTGCAGTGCCCATTGCTATCAGCATTATTTTAGTTCCTATTATTGCTGTTTATTTTTTCACTTCCATTCCTTTAGTCGTATTACCGCAAAGAATGTTTGTCGGTCTTGATAGTTTTCTATTAATGGCCATTCCATTTTTTATCTTAGCGGGTAATATTATGGCTTCTGGTGGTATTTCAAATTCACTGGTGGAGTTTGCTAAATCGATTGTCGGTAGAATACAGGGTGGCTTGGTGGCAATCTGTGTCTTGACCTGTCTGTTTTTTGCTGCTATTTAGGCATCCTCTGCCGAGCTTGGGGTTTTAATTCCTCCTTCAATCCCTCTTATTCTTTACGGAATCAGTACTAATTCCTCGATTGGTGACCTGTTTATCGCAACCTTATTGCCCGGAGCATTAGTTGCGTTTGGTCTCATTGTATGTGTTCTACTCTGGGTGAGAATAAAAGGTCTGGGTAAAAATGATGACGAAGGCTGCCCACCTTTTACGGTCGCATTTAAAAATGCAATCGG
The DNA here is from genome assembly GCA_047629075.1 of Psychromonas sp. Classification (GTDB taxonomy): domain Bacteria; phylum Pseudomonadota; class Gammaproteobacteria; order Enterobacterales; family Psychromonadaceae; genus Psychromonas. The sequence continues at coordinate 2,886 of JBLHWW010000128.1, forward strand.
CGCCTTAATAATGCCTATTATTATTTTAGGCGGCATTTATGGCGGGGTCTTTACTCCGACAGAGGCATCAGCGGTTGCTGTTATTTATGCGCTTGGTCTGACTATTTTTAATAAAACCTTTACACTTGACGGTATTTTTGAAATTTTAAAAAAAACTGTGCGTTCGACGACCTTGGTTATGCTGGTTATTTCCACCGCTTCTTTGTTTAGTCTTTTAATCAGTTTATCAGGTGTCACCGATGAGTTGGTGTTGATGATTTCATCGAATTTTGATAGTAAAATCAGCTTTTTTATTCTTTATAGGCATGTTTGTTGAAACGTCGGCCACGATCCTCATATTTGCGCCGATTATGGCACCACTTGCTTTATATTATGGCGTAGATTCAGTGCATTTTGGGATCCTTATGGTGGTTAACTTAGCATTGGGCATGTTTACTCCTCCACTGGGTGTTAACTTATTTGCTGCTAGTCAAGTTGCTAATCTACCCGTAGAGAGAATGTTAAAATCACTTGTTCCGTTAGTGGGTACTGTGATTGTCTGTTTAGCCATCATTACTTGGTTTCCTGGCCTGTCATTATGGCTCCCTCAATTATTAAAATAAGGTTTATAAATGAATATATTAATCACTGTCGGTATTGGCTTTATCGCGACCAAACTAATTGCTAATTTATTGCAATAAAAAAAGGTAGTTGTTGCTGGGAAATCGTATGATATTAAGCAAATTCATGCATTAGATATCTTTGAGCCTGCAGATAAAATAAACGGGGTTATTTACCATCAGCATTCCTTAAGTGATGCTAAACTGATGGCTTCTTTAGTGGTTTAAATTAAGCCCGACGTTGTTATTCACCTTGCAGCTGTAGTGAGCTCAGCGGCAGAAGCTGATTTTGATTTGGGGCTAGAAGTTAACGTTGACGGCACTCGCTATCTTCTTGATGCCTGCCGCAACCTTGACAGCACTCCACAGTTTATTTTTGCAAGTTTGGTGGCGGTATTTAGTGGCGTAAAATGTGTTACCGACGGCACCACCCCAACACCTTCCTCTACCTATGGCATGACCAAGGTTGTCGGGGAATATCTAGTTAATGAATATAGCTGCAGAGGTTTTGTCCACGGTATTTTCGTGCGTTTGCTTACGGTCGCTGTTCGTCCTGGAAAACCGAATCTTGCGGCGTCATCTTTTGTAAGTTCAATTATTTGCGAGCCATTAAATGGCGAAAAGGCAATTTGCCCCGTTGATAAAGATTTATCGCTGTGGATTTCATCTCCCCAAATAATAGTTAAAAATCTGTTACATGCGATCAGCTTGGATGTCCTTAAAACGCTCCTTGATTATGCCATTAATCTTCCTGGTATTTCAGTGACGGTGGAAGGGATGATTAAAAGCTTAGCGGATTGTAATGGCGATACGACCCTTGTTGAGTGGCAAGAAAATCCGCAAATCAAAAAAATCGTCTCTCAGTGGCCTGAAAAAATGATCACTGATAAAGCGCTGCAACTTGCGTTTCAACAGGATATTTCAATCGCCGCAATAGTGAGTCAATACATCGAAGAAGAAAAGATAGTGATTAATAAAGTGAAACGGGCATAAGGCTTTTTTTACAGGCACAAAAAAAGGGCACTAGGCCCTTTTTTTAATGCCCATTTTTTGCATGGGAGATTATTTCATATTAAGCTGACACAACACCCTGGCTATTAAGGTATTCACTGTAGGTGCCGTGGAAATCAATAATTTTATCTGCTTTAATTTCGATAATACGGGTTGCTAATGAAGATACAAACTCCCGGTCATGACTGACAAACAGAAGTGTTCCAGCATAGTTTGCAAGCGCTAAGTTTAATGATTCAATAGATTCCATATCCAAGTGATTGGTCGGTTCATCCATTAGCAGTATATTGGGTAAATCCATCATTAACTTACCAAATAACATTCTGCCTTGCTCACCACCAGAAATGATTTTTACGGATTTGCCGATGTCGTTTGAGCCAAACAATAAACGCCCTAATGTACCGCGGATAGATTGTTCGTCATCGCCAGGTTTCATCCATTGACTCATCCATTCCATTAAGGTTTGGTCTTTTTCAAAAGCGTAAGCATGATCCTGGGCGTAATAACCTAAGTGAGCATTTTCAGACCACTTAAACTGACCTGAATCTAATTGAGTGTGGTCCATTAAAGTGCGTAATAAAGTTGTTTTACCCACGCCGTTTTGGCCAATAATAGCAATACGTTCGCCAACTTCAACCATCAGGTTAAAGTCTTTAAACAGGACTTTATCAAAAGCTTTACTCGCATTGGTGACTTCCAGTGCAGTACGGAACAGTTTTTTCTCCTGTTTAAAAACAATATAAGGATTCACCCGACTTGATGGTTTAACTTCATCCAGTACGATTTTATCCATTTGTTTTGCACGAGAAGTGGCTTGTTTGGCTTTTGATGCATTGGCAGAAAAACGGCTAACAAAATCCTGCAGTTCTGAGAGCTGCGCTTTTTTCTTGGCATTATCGGATAGCAAACGTTCGCGGACCTGTGTTGCTGCCGTCATGTATTCATCATAGTTGCCGGAATATAAACGCAGTTCACCGTAATCAATATCGGCCATATGAGAACAAACTGAGTTTAAGAAATGACGGTCATGGGAGATGATAACCATAGTACATTGACGTGCTTTTAACTCGTCTTCCAACCAGCGAATAGTATCAATGTCCAAGTTATTGGTCGGCTCATCCAGTAACATTATTTCTGGATTTGAGAATAACACCTGTGCGAGAAGGACTCGCAGTTTCCAACCCGGTGCCACTTCCGACATTAAGCCGTAGTGCAGATCCAGCGGGATACCAACGCTTAGTAATAATTCTCCAGCGCGGGCGTCGGCAGTGTAACCGTCCATCTCGGCGAATTCAGTTTCAAGATTGGCAACTTTCATGCCGTCTTCTTCACTCATTTCAGGAAGACTGTAGATGCGATTACGTTCAGCCATCACAGCCCACATCTCTTTGTGACCCATTAATACGGTATCAAGCACAGAGAATTCTTCGAAAGCGAACTGGTCTTGGTGCAGTTTTGCTATACGTTCGTTAGGATCTTTGGCAACATTACCGGCACTTGGCTCAAGATCGCCGGTTAAAATTTTCATGAAAGTTGATTTACCACAACCGTTGGCACCAATCAGGCCATAACGGTTACCATTACCAAATTTAACTGAGATATTTTCAAATAAAGGTTTTGCACCAAACTGCATGGTGATGTTGTTCGTACTTAACAAGGCGATTTTCCTAATTCAAGGCGACGTTTATTTGTAAACCCCGCTATGTTTGTATGGTTTGTGTTAGGGCTGTTAACCCTACAATTATATAGTGATACCATTATACAGAAAATGTGAGGTTAATCACGTCGCATTTGTACGAATTTCACTCATTAATTTGCCAACTGGGTTGTAGCACTTAATCTAGGCTTACTGTAAGCTACGCCCTTTTCCAGCTTTCCAACCAAGAGATTAATTATGAGCTTTGATGTATTAGGTTTACCCGATTCGCTGCTTAAGGCGGTCAAAGAGCAAGGTTATACAGAACCTTCGCCGATTCAAGCTCAGGCCATTCCCGCCATATTAGAAGGTAAGGATGTGATGGCTGCAGCACAAACGGGGACAGGTAAAACCGCCGGTTTCACGCTGCCGTTATTAACCCTGTTAGAAAAAGGTAACCGTCCAAAATCAAATCAGGTGCGCGCATTGGTGTTGACACCAACGCGTGAGCTGGCAGCTCAAGTTCATGCCAGCGTCGCGACTTACGGTAAAAATATGCCGTTACGCAGCGCAGTGGTATTTGGCGGGGTTAAAATTAATCCGCAAATGCAAATCCTGCGTCAGGGTGTTGATGTATTAGTGGCGACCCCGGGTCGTTTAATCGATCTTTACAACCAGAATGCAGTAAGCTTTAAACAATTAGAAGTCTTAATATTAGATGAAGCTGACCGTATGCTGGATATGGGGTTTATTCACGACATCAAACGTATTTTGGCCGTATTGCCAAAACAACGTCAGAACTTACTGTTCTCTGCAACTTTCTCTCCTGATATTCGCCGGCTGGCAAAAGGGTTAGTTAATAACCCCGTTGAAATCTCAGTTAGCCCGCGTAATACCACCGCAGAAAATGTCACTCAGACCGTTTATGAAGTTGATAAAACTAAAAAATCGATTGTCCTAAGTACCCTGATAAAAGAAAATGATTGGCAGCAGGTATTAGTTTTTGTAAAAACAAAACATGGCGCTAACCGTTTGGTTAAAAGTCTGGAGGGACGTGGTATTACTGCTGCTGCTATTCATGGTAATAAAAGCCAGGCTGCCCGCACTAGGGCTTTAGCCGGATTTAAAGAAGGACAGGTACGCGCGTTAGTGGCCACAGATATTGCCGCGCGTGGTATCGATATTGACCAGTTACCGCAGGTTGTGAATTTTGATTTACCCCATGTGTCAGAAGACTATGTCCATCGAATCGGCCGTACTGGTCGTGCGGGTAACGACGGACAGGCGCTCTCCTTAGTGTGCAATGAAGAGTTTAAATTGCTTAAAGACATTGAGAAATTAATTAAAAAAGTGCTTCCACGTAAAATTCTCGCCGGTTTTGAACCGGGAGAGCCGTTGCCGCCTTCAGTTTTAGATGGTCGTGATACTAAACCTCAAAAGCCAAAAAAACCACATTCGGATCATCGAGATGGTCAACGCTCGGCAGCCAATACAGCAGCTAATAAAAAACATCGTTCAGCCCGCGGAAATTTCGTTGGCGGGAAATAGTGTCTGCTAAGCTGAATAATTAGTTTGATAAAAAACCTTAACTAATTATTTTAATTAAGGTTTTTTTGCTTTTTTCAGTCTGCCGGGCAATAACTCAATAAGGTAAAGACATACGTGAATAAAATTGCTGTATTTGCCGATGTGCAAAATATTTACTACACCACTCGCCAGGCCTATGGAAAACAGTTTAACTATCGCAAATTATGGCAACAGCTTGAGCAGCAGGGGAATATTGTCAGCGCTTATGCCTACGCTATTGAGCGTGGGGATAACCAGCAGAAAAAATTTCAAGATGTATTAATACACTTAGGTTTTGAGGTGAAACTTAAACCTTTTATTCAGCGCAGTGATGGCTCCGCCAAAGGCGATTGGGATGTGGGTATTACCATTGATATTATGGAAATAGCGGCGCAGGTAGATACTGTTATTTTACTTTCCGGTGATGGTGATTTTGCGATTTTATTTGATAAAGTGAAACAGGCTTATGGCGTTAAAACAGAGGCTTATGGCGTGTCTAAATTAACAGCCAAAGCATTGATTGACGCATCGACAGTATTTCACCCGATTGAGGGGGATCTGTTATTGTAGAAAGCAGACACATAACGACCCACCTGACTGTTAAATCCGGCCCCTATCTGCTACCAATAAGTGTGCTTGTTTAACCTACAAGCGTATTGATAAATTAAAGTCCAATAGGGAAAATAAAAGCAGTAATTATTTCGTTCTGCCGGCAAATTTAGTAGAGTTAATTTTTTTATTATTCAAAAGGGTTTTATTGTGTCAAAAATCATTCTTCTCGTACTTTTTTTAGTCGCTGCATTTTTTGTTTTTCAAAGCATTAATACAGGTAAAAATACGCCAGAAAATATTCAATTAGGTGCAGACTTTCTGGCTGCTAACGAAGCTGAAGATGGCGTTTTCAGCACTGCCTCTGGTCTGCAATATAAAGTACTAGAAAAAGGCGCTGGTCAAGTGCATCCAACGGCTAATAGCGAGGTAAAAGTGCATTACCACGGTAGTTTAATAAACGGCACTGTTTTTGATAGTTCGGTGGAGCGCGGTACGCCAATTTCATTTGGTTTGAATCAAGTTATTCCTGGCTGGACTGAGGGAGTACAGTTGATGGTCGAAGGAGATAAATTCCGTTTTTATATTCCCAGTCGTTTAGCCTATGGTAATCGAGCTACGGGGAAAATCCCAGCGGGCTCATTATTGATTTTTGATGTTGAGTTAATTGCGATTAACTAATTTTAAATATAACTTCGACAATCTAAAACGGCCACCATTCTTTTATCAAGGTGACCGTTTTATTAATGTAGAAAACCATTTAAAACTATTCACAGGGTGGGCCCCTGTGAATCATCGCTAACCCGCCCAGTGATGTTTCCCGGTAGTTTCTATGCATATCTTTGCCTGTCTGATACATAGTCTCAATAACATTATCTAAAGAGATAATTGATTTGCTGTTGCGCTTTAATGCCATACGGGACGCATTAATGGCTTTCATTGCCCCCATTGCATTGCGTTCAATGCAGGGGACCTGTACTAAACCACCGACCGGATCGCAGGTCATGCCCAGCGAATGTTCCATGGCAATTTCAGCTGCCATGCAGATTTGCTCATTACTGCCACCTCGAATAGCCGTTAAACCCGCTGCCGCCATCGATGATGAAACCCCTATTTCGCCCTGACAGCCGACCTCTGCACCAGAAATTGAGGCATTCATTTTATAAAGCACACCGATCGCCGCTGATACACCGAGGAAGTCTTGTAATTGTTTGGTGTCTAATTCATGGATAAATCTATGGTAGTAGGTTAAGACCGCTGGAATAACACCCGCAGCACCGTTGGTTGGCGATGTAACCACCTGACCGCCGGCTGCATTTTCTTCACTGACGGCGAAAGCAAAGAGGTTAACCCAATCAACGATGGTCATCGGATCGCTATCAGTTGCCTGGTTCGCTTCCAGTGTTTTAAATAACGCGGGTGCACGCCGTGTGACGTTTAATCCTCCTTCAAGTATGCCTTCGGTTTGCAAACCACGCTGTAAACACAAACACATTACTTTCCAAAGTTGATCGGTTTTTTGATCTATCTCTTTTTGGCTGCGAAAAGCTAATTCATTTTTCTGTACTAAGCCGCCAATACTTAAACCTTGTTGCTCCGCTTTGTTTAATAGCTCCTGCGCAGAATGAAATTCAAAGGGCAGTTTTATTTTATTCGGAGCGTCACCACTTGCTAATTCTGCTGCTGTTTTAATAAATCCGCCGCCAATGGAATAATAGGTTTCACTGCAAATAATAGCTCCATTAATATCAAAAGCACTAATAGACATACCATTCTCGTGCAGAGGTAGATTTTCAAAATGGAATTTAATTTGTTCCTGAGGATCAAAGTCGATTATTTTTTCATTTGAGAGAGGCAATTTTAATGTTTTTTTCACCTTTTCAACCAGCTGATTCGCACTTTTTATTTTAATCGTTTCTGGCTGAAATCCCAATAAACCTAATAATACGGCCTTGTCGGTATGGTGCCCTTTACCCGTCAGTGCTAAAGATCCGAACAGATCAATCTTGATTTCATTTACGTAAGGCAGACTGTTTTTGATCAATAGAGTAAACTGATAACCTGCAATCATTGGACCGTTAGTGTGTGAGCTTGATGGGCCAATACCGATTTTATAAATGTCAAAAATTGAAAGCATGGAAGATTCCTATTTACTGTCGCATAAAAAAGTTGTTTTGTCGTAAATTACAATGTGCCTTCAATATGCATTAAAGGGTATATAATAGCGAATCTATTTTAATGATACGCCCATAAAAACCTTCATTTTGCTCATTTTAGCGGTACAAATAATGGCTTTCACACAAGTTTAGAATCTCTGTAACGGGTGAAATTTACTTTGTATTTCTAATATTTAACTTATATCGCTTGATGTTAACTGCTATAATATGGCTTTAAATAT
>JBLHWW010000129.1:0-10502 GCA_047629075.1 Psychromonas sp.
CCGGTTTACCTGACTGGACTAATAAGGTTTCGTCATTCTCTAAGCGTTGCAGCACTTCGACAATCTTGTCATAGGACTGCCAATCACGTGCAGCGCGGCCAATACCACCATATACAACCAGGGCATGAGGGTGCTCGGCCACGTCCGGGTGAAGGTTATTCATTAACATTCTAAGGGGCGCTTCCGTTAGCCAGGATTTAGCATTCAATTTTGTACCCTGTGCTGCAATAATGGTGCGCGAAGTATCTAAACGCTTATCGGTCATTTTTCTTTCCTCGTAATAGTAATACCAAATCCATTAATTTTCTGTTCATTTATGTGGCTTAAAATAGATGCTAGCTTTGTTATTGATTTGACAATTAGAACAACTAGTTACTGCAATCAATGCCTTGCTTTCATGCATTTTTTTGCGTCTAAATAGACACTTATTTAGTGGAATTGGTATGAATTATCCCTTCACAAACAGACGGGTGTGAGTCTAATTATTTTTAAACATAGCATGGGAGATATCCCAGACCAGCCGTGCTGCTAATCGGGCGGTTTGTTTGTCGATATCAAATGCTGGGTTGTATTCTGCCAAATCCGCTAACAGCAGTTTTGCTTTACCCTTCTTGTCCGTGGCCTCAAAAATCGGCTGCAGCAGGCGCTCGACCGTTTCATAAGAAAGTCCTCTTGCAGCGGGGGCACTGACACCGGGCGCTATGCCCGCAGAGAAAGCATCCATATCAATGGTCAGATAAAGGTAATCAACTTGAGCGATAAACTGGGTTAATTCAGTGATTCTTTTTTGCAGCAGGTGGCTTGCAAGCTGCTTATCTTCCCGGTAAAAAACCTTCAGACTGTCGGCACAGGAAAATAATGCTTGAGTATTACTTGCTCTGGAAACACCTAAACAGGCGTAATTAAATGTCCAGCCCTGCATTTTACAAAAATCTGCTATCTGGCGAAAAGAGCTACCGGAACTCCCCGAATATTGCGCGCTGTCTTGCGCATAGGAACGCAGGTCAAAATGCGCATCAAAGTTGACTATGCCTATTTTAGGCGCGCTGACATTGGCTTCCTGCAGTTGCGCGGCGAGTCCCTGAAAAGAACCCCAGGCGATTTCATGACCACCACCCAACACCATCACCTTATGCTCCTGCTTAAGCGCAATTTGTACCTGTTTGGCCAGTACTTTCTGACTTTCTTCAAGGTTTTTTCCATGACAAAAAATATTACCTGCATCATAAAAAGACGCTGTCTTCGAATCTGTTTGATGATGCCATGCACTGTTGGCCAATGCCTGACGAATCAGATCCGGACCATGGAATGCGCCTACCCGTCCTTTGTTACGTCTGACACCTTGATCGCAGCAAAAACCCAACAGAGTAATGCCTGAAGTATTTGGCTCGAATGCCTTATTTCGTTCAACAATCTTCACCATATGATGGAAACGTTTGCCGCTCGAGCCATCTTCGCTGTCGGTACGACCCTGCCAGATAGCTGCTGCTGTCGGCTGATGCAGGTGATGATTATTAACTTTATGAGTCATTGCATGATCCTCCGTTAATGATTCGAGCAGCCCCTAATATAGGTGCTGCTGTTGCTTGATGCGTGCGCTCAGTATTCACTGCATCGGTCATTGCATAACTCGCCATTAATGATTCGAGCCACCCCTAATACAGTTGCTGCTATTGCTTGATGCGTGCGCTCAGTATTCACTGCATCGGTCATTGCATAACTCGCCATTAATGATTCGAGCCACCCCTAATACAGCTGCTGCTATTGCTTGATGCGTATGATCAGTATTCACTGCATCAGTCATTGCATAACTCGCCATTAATGATTCGGGCAGCAAGTTGGCTAGTGCCTATTTCATAGGCCAATTGTGCCGGATGCTGAATATTCCAGAGACACAGATCGGCTTCGAAACCCACTTTAATTTGACCGCGTAGCCGTGCTAAACCTAATGCTTTCGCGGCATTGCAGGTGACTCCGCGTAACGCTTCTTCGGGTGTTAAGCGAAACAGCGTGCAGCCCATATTCATGATCATTAAAAGCGATGCAATCGGGGAGGTGCCGGGATTAAAATCCGTGGCGAGTGCGATCGGGACTTGGTATGCGCGCAGTAATTCGATGGGCGGTAATTGTGTTTCTCTTAAAAAGTAAAAAGCGCCGGGTAATAAGGTCGCAACCGTACCGTTTTCAGCAAGGGCTTTAACGCCGGTTTCATCAAGGTATTCAAGATGATCCACCGAGCTTGCGCCCATCTTGGCGGCTAATGCACTGCCGCCTGAATGACTTAACTGCTCGGTATGTCCTTTGATACCCAGACCAAAAGATAATGCCGACTTAAAAACACGTTCAGTTTGCTTAAGGTTAAAAGCAATACCCTCACAGAATACATCAACATAATCCACTAACTGCGCGTCGACCGCAGCTGGAATAATGATATTGCACACATAATCAATATAACGATCCGAATTATCTTTAAATGCCGGCGGTACAGCATGTGCGGCAAGAAGCGTGGTGGAAACTTTAATATTAGCCCGTTGCTCAACCTGCTTGGCGACACGCAGTATTTTTAATTCACTTTCAAGGTCGAGACCGTAACCCGATTTTATTTCAACGGTGGTCACGCCATCTTTAATCAACCCCGAAAGGTGCTGCAGAGCTTTTGCTAACAGTTGTGCTTCCGTGGCTTTTCGTGTGGCGTTAACCGTGGTCATTATTCCGCCGCCTTGACGGGCAATTTCTTGATAGGGTACGCCGGTTAAGCGTTGCTCAAATTCATGGGCGCGATTACCGGCAAAGACCAGATGAGTATGGCAATCAATAAACCCCGGAGTAAGCAGTTTATTTTCGCAGTCGAGTTGTTGTCCCGATGAGGAAAGTGGGCAGCATGCCATTTCGCCTATCTGTACAATTTTACCGTTAATAATATTAATAAAATGATGGGGCTTAATCAGGTAACCCGTGTCGTTTGTTTCCATGGTCACAAGACTGGCATTGGTTAACAGTAAATTCATTTTATTTCGCTCGCTTAAATGTATATACAATTAATGCTAGCAGTTAAAAAATAAAGCGCAAGTATTATGTTAACAACTTGTGTCCAAATTCACGATTTGTGGCTGACGGCTGATCGCTAGTGACTAGCAGCTCGACACTCGCAGCTTAGGGTTTAAAGGTTAGTTTTTAAGCTCAATTTATATTTATCGGCCGGATGATAAAGCAGTGCAACACTGATCAAATTCTGTTTACTCCAGGTTCTACGGTTTAAAAGTAGGCAGGGTTGGTGAGTCGATAAGTGCAAATATCCCTGAATGCGTTTATTAACCATCACGGCTTCAACGCTATGCTCTATCGAGCTTAAGGGACAATTTTTTGTCAGGTATTCGTTGGGTGTCGAACGGTTGAAATCCTGTTTGATATAATCAGGTGCAAACGATGGGTTTACCCAACGCATCTCGAGCTGCAGCGGGCTGTCATCCTCCAGGTGGACAATCTCACTAAAGTAGATTGGCGTATCAAGAGGCACCCCTAAACGTATTGCCGTTTGCGGATCAGCATGCAGGGTTAATTGAGTCAGCACCTGACTGCTGTATTGTTTGCCGCGCTGGCGGATTTCATCGGCTATATTACGAATGTCGATTAACGGGGATTCCATTTTGTTCTGGCAGACAAAAGTACCAACCCGCGCCGTTCGTTTTAATAATCCTGCCGTCACTAAATCTCGAATTGCTTTATTGACGGTCATACGGCTGACCCCAAATTGCTCAGTTAAGACCATCTCAGTTGGGATTTTACTGCCTACCGGCCAGACATTACTGCTGATCTTTTTGTTTATAAATTCTCTGATTTGGATATAACGTGGTGATTTATCCATGCATTTACCTTATTGTTAATTGACTATACAAATATTCTCTTTTTTATCAGAATAAATCAAGTTATAAATAATTAAAGTCACTTAGCTGAAAACAGTAAGTTGGCGCTGAACTTTATGCGGCCCGGTATACTGGTATAATAGATCTTGATAGGGAGCGAGCATAATAATGGTTCGAATTTAAATTCATTTCTACATTGCTGTGTTCCCAAGCAGATAAATACGCATTCACCTTTAATCTCTAGGATAAAATAATGAAGCACTACAACAAACTTTCTGAGCATTATAAGAAAATTTCCAATTTTGAGCATCTCGCTGCAATAGGTGGCTGGGATCAGGCGGTAATGATGCCTGCGGGAGGCAATGAATCTCGCGCGCAGGCAATGGCTGAACTTTCTGTTCATATCCATCAGTTATCAACGTCGGAACATCTTGGGGAGTTATTTACTGATGCTGAATCAGAAAACCTCGGTGACCTTGAGTCCGCGAGTTTGCGTGAAATGAAAGCATCATGGCAAAAAGCGACGGTGCTGCCGCAACGTTTGGTACAGGCTAAATCATTAGCCGGTTCTAAATGTGGACATGCCTGGCGCACGCAACGCGGCGAAAATGATTGGCAGGGATTTTCCAAAAACTTTGCCGAGGTGGTGTTGTTATCTAAAGAAGAGGCATTGATTCGAGCGGATGCCGCTAATAAAACCCCCTATGATGCCATGCTGGATTTGTATGAACCCGGTACTACCAGTGAGCAGCTCGATGGTCTTTTTGGAAATTTAAAAACCTGGTTACCTGATTTAACCCGACAAATACAGCAGCGTCAAAGCAGCCAGAAGTTTATTAAACCGACGGAAAATTATACAACCAAGCAGCAGAATGCGCTTGGCCTGGATATTATGAAATTGCTTGATTTTGATTTTAATCACGGGCGATTAGATATCAGTGCGCACCCGTTCTGCGGTGGAACCAGTCAGGATGTACGGATAACAACACGTTATGATCAAACGGATTTTGTACAATCTTTGATGGGTATTGTCCATGAAACCGGGCATGCCCGTTACGAGCAGGGTTTACCAAAAATTCTCACGGGGCTGCCGGTCGGTGAAGCCCGTTCGATGGGGATCCATGAATCTCAAAGTTTATTTTTTGAAATGCAGTTGGGTCGCAGTAAGGAGTTTATTGATCAACTTGTGCCCTTGGCTTTAAAACATTTTCCGAATAATAATCCCGCCGTGTTTGAGACCGCTAATCTGCAAAAAATATATACGCGTGTTAACCCCGGATTAATTCGTGTTGATGCCGATGAGGTCACGTATCCTGCCCATGTTATGTTACGTTATGAAATAGAACGTGATTTAATGAATGGCAATATTAATTATACGGATATCCCTGAATTATGGGATCTTAAAATGCAGCAATATTTAGGTCTTTCAACTGCGGGTAACTACAAAAATGGCTGTATGCAGGATATCCACTGGACAGATGGTGCGTTTGGATATTTTCCCAGTTATACCCTGGGCGCGATGTATGCGGCGCAGTTTATGACCGCGATGAAAAAACAGGTGGACGTTAATGCCTGCCTGAGAGAACAAAAATTAACGCCTATTTTCAATTGGTTAAATAAAAATATTTGGAGCAAAGCAAGTTTATTACCAACCGATCAGTTAGTTAAACAAGCAACAGGTGAAACCCTTAACCCTGCTTTATACGGGAAACATCTACAGCAAAGATATTTAAGTTAACATTTTCAATTTATGCGTTTTATGCATAGATAATATGATTAAATTTCATTTTTTTCATAAATTGTTTTGACCTAAAATATCTACTTTTTAAAGCATCTTTATTATTTACGGAGTATCTCTATGTTTAAAGCACTTATCCTGAATCAGCAAGACAAAAAAACCACTGCAGAAATTTGCCAAATTGATGAATCTCAGTTACCTGAAGGAGAAGTCTTAATTGCTGTTGATTATTCATCATTAAACTATAAAGATGGTTTAGCTATTACCGGCAAAGGCAGAGTTGTTCGTCAATTTCCTATGGTACCGGGTATCGATTTAGCCGGTCAGGTGGTTGAATCTAAGGATGAGCGTTACCAAGCAGGAGATAATGTTGTATTAACAGGTTGGGGTGTCGGTGAAGGTCATTGGGGCGGCATGGCAGAGAAAGCGAGTTTACAAGCTGATTGGTTAGTACCTCTTCCACAGGGAATGACCAGCAAACAAGCGATGATGATTGGCACCGCGGGTTTAACCGCTATGTTATGCGTACAAGCATTAATTGATGCGGGCATTACACCTGAAAGTGGTGAAATATTAGTGACCGGTGCGAGCGGTGGTGTTGGCTCGGTTGCCGTGACTTTATTAGCTAAGCTGGGTTATAGGGCTGTTGCCGTGACCGGCAGAGTAGAAGAAAATGGCGAGTTGTTAAAACAACTGGGTGCCAGCCGTGTTATTCCGCGTTCTGAACTTGAAGAGCCAATCCGTCCATTAGACAAACAGCTATGGGCCGCTGCCGTGGATACCGCCGGCAGTAAAATACTGGCTAAAGTCCTGTCGCAAATTAATTATGACGGTGCGGTTGCTGCATGTGGTTTAGCCAACGGTTTTGATTTGCCAACCACTGTTATGCCTTTTATTTTACGTGGTGTTAAATTATTAGGTGTTGATTCGGTTTCTTGCCCCTATGCGCGCCGCATGGCTGCATGGAAACGGATCGCTGAAATTTTGCCGGCCAGTTATTACCAGCAGGCCTGCCGCGAAATAGATTTAGAACAAGCAGCAGAATATGCTGAAGCTATTACTAATGGACAAGTGACTGGTCGTACAGTCATCAAGCTGTAAGCACTATAGTGCTTGAGCAATAATAATGAGCCTGCTGCTGCAGGCTTTTTTTATCAATTAACCCAATCCCATCGCATTTATCCGTTGCTCAATTAGCTTGCTGCATTCTTCTTTTAATAAACGACGCAGCCAAATTTGTGCTTGAGAATATTCAGAACGAGGATGCCAAATAAGGGAATATTCAAAAGGTTTAAAATCAAAAGGCAGGGGTTTTACAATCAAGTTATATTTTTCTGCCACTAAATAGGCCAGATCTGCAGGCACCGTAATAAGCAGCGGCATGCTGTCAACAATAGCCAAGGCCGTTTCTAAATGAGATGCCCGTAGAATAGTATTTTGCTTTTGATGTCCACTGAGTGCTTCATCAAGCAGTGCTTTAACACCATCGCTAATAGCAATTAAAGCATGTGGATAAGTAAGATAGTTTTCCAGAGTTAATATTTTATCGGCAAGGGGATGAGACTTTGACAACATACAAAATACGCTGACTAACCCAAGTTTATCTCGTTGTAACGGAGCAATTGAATAATCTGGATGGCAGATCGCCATATCAACCCCCTCACTGGTCAATTGATTGATCATCTGTTTATATTTCAGTGGTACAAATTCAAGGGATACATTGGGTGCCTCTTGGTAAATACGGGGCAGGGCATAGGGCATTATTGTCTGCAGTGCATAATCAGTCGCGGCTATATTAAAATGCTGCTTACAATTTATTGCTTCAAAATTACCGGGCGATAACAGGGTCCGTAATGATTGCAGGGGATCATTAAGTGCAAGGTTTAACTCGATAGCCCGTTGTGTTGGCTGCAGATGTTGGCCATTACGAATAAAAAGCGGATCGTTAAGTAGGTCTCTTAACCTTCCTAAGATCCGACTCAATGCAGATTGACTCAAGTTAAGCCTGACTGCCGCATGACTGACACTGCCTTCTTCAACTAATACCTTTAATGCAATTAAGAGATTTAAGTCTTTGCGGTAAACATCTTCTAGTTCCATATTTTGATCCAGGGTTTCAATCACAGTGGCTTATTATGGATAATATAAAGCAGAACAGCTATTCCTTTTAATTATTGTTGTTATTGCTTGCTGCTTAGAGTGCTGTCCGCACCTATATCGAGTTAGGCTTAGCCTTCGCTGAAGGTTAAAAGAAGGGGGATTTGAGGTGATTTAGTTGTTGCTGTGGTGAAATTATTCACCACAGCAACAATGTGCATGCTTTTAACTAACGAATGGCAATAAATAAAGACATACCATTGCGGTTGACCTGCAATAATATACTTTTCTTAGCAAGCCTCAGCGCTTTTTTAAAGGATAATAAATCATCAACGCGACGTTTGTTGGTGGCAATAATCACATCACCTACCTCTAGTCCGCTGTAGGCGACCGGAGAGTTTGCCTGTATTTCGACGACTTTTATACCTTTGCCCTTGTTATTATTGGCAAATGAAGCGCCCACGAGTAAAGGATGCAATTCTTTGAATGAATCAACGGCACTCAATGTTTGTGGTTTGCCAATGCCAACATCTACTGTTTTTTTCATGCGATCACGCAATAAGGTGATTTTGACCGTATCACCGATAGTTTTCAGGCTTATTTGGCTGCGTAACTGTCCGGTCGACTTAGTTGGTTGACCATCAACAGCGGTAATAATATCGCCCGGGATTAGCCCCGATTTTTCAGCGGGAGAGTCCTTTGTGACACCGGCAACAAGTACACCGAGTTGACCATTTTTAAGCCCCAGCGCCTCGCTTAAATCGCGCGTAATATCCTGAATAGCAACACCAATCTGACCGCGCTTAACTTCACCGTATTTTATGATTTGCTCCATGCTCGCTTTAGCCATATTGATTGGAATGGCAAATCCTATTCCTATATTCCCACCTGCCGGCGCAATAATAGCGGTATTGATACCAACCAATTCACCATTCAAATTAACCAGTGCTCCCCCGGAATTACCCGGATTAATAGAAGCATCGGTTTGAATAAAGTTTTCATAACCTTCTATCCCTAAACCACTGCGTCCGAGCGCACTGACAATGCCCGTGGTCACTGTTTGACCTAAACCAAAAGGATTGCCGATGGCAACAACAAAATCACCTACTTCTAAAAGAATCGATTCAGATATTGCTATCTGTGTCAGTTTCTGCGCTTTTATTGCCAGGATAGCAATATCCAATTCCGGGTCTGAACCTATTACTGTCGCCTTATAACTGCGCCCGTCGATCAATGAAACCTGTACTTCATCAGCGTTTTTTATCACATGAAAATTGGTCATAATGATGCCCTTTTGAGCATTAATTATTACCCCTGAACCTGCACTTTGTTGGCGTTTTTGAGGTGCTTGCTGTTGTAAATTATCTTGCTCAGGGAGTTCAAAAAAGTGCTTGAAAAAAGGGTCGTTTAACAACGGGTTGACTAATGCCTGTTGGGTTGAATAAGTGGAGATATTAACCACTGCAGAATTTATTTTTTTCAACATTGGCGCAAGAGATGGAAAAGGTTTTCCCTGATCCGTCACATTAGGTATTGTTGCATTTGCGCTATAACTTAAACTCAGGCAAAGCATTATCACTAATAACAGGGCTGATTTTATCTTCATGTTTTTTTCCTTAACAACGTTAATCAAAAAAATTAATGGAAAAGAGAGTGCTTTGAGCACCTTAGTAGCTTACAAAATGGTGCTTTATAGATCAAATTTATTGACCGGAAATTACTCTGTTTAAGGGAGTAAAGGGCGGCTTAGTGCTTCAATAATGTAATTTTATTTCGCAGTGTTTGGACTTCTTCCAGTAATTCTAACGAGAGTGCGGCTGCAGCGAGACTAACCCCGAGATCCGATTTGAGTCGTTGTACAATAAGCACACGCCGCAGGCAGTGTCCGCTGAATTGGTAATGCTTTTGCTTGTTTTTCAGCGACTGAATAACACCTTCTTCAACTAAATTTAAAACCCACTCGGCAGGCTTACCAATGGCATTGCTAAGTTCCTTCAGGGTGAAAATGCTACCTTTCTCAACAATCAGCCCTGATAATACGGTTTGCTTGATCATGCTCTATACCCCCATTTTAGCTCTTGGGTTAAATGCCATTGTTTTTGCCATTTCTTGATAAATTTTTCTGGCGCCTTCGCTGGTCGCTTGCGGTGTGACAACACTGAGTATGACATAAATATCCCCGGCAGGATTACCTGGGATACCTCGGCCTTTTAAGCGCATTTTACTGCCACTATTTGATCCCGGTGAAATTTTAAGGTCCACTACACCGGCGGGTGTTGGAAGTTTCACCGTTCCGCCCAACGCCGCTTCCCAGGGAGTCACCGGTAGTTGCATGTGCAGATCTTGTTGCTCGAGTCGGTAAAGGGGGTGAGGGTGAAAATTAACCTCCAGATAAAGATCTCCTTTATTTCCCTGTCCCATACCGTTCGAGCCTTGTCCAGAAAGACGAATCTGTTGCCCACCTTTGATTCCCTTGGGAATTTTAATATTAAGGGTGCGATTAACTGCTCGTATTGATCCCCGTCTATCTGCTTCCTGTGTTGGCAGATTAATGCTACATGTTGCACCAAAAAAGGCATCTTCTAAGCTAATCGACACTTTGGCGTGCTGGTCAGATCCGCGAGTATTAAACTGCGCACTACGGTTAAAATCAGCGTGTTGATCTTTATGACCAAAAAACGCTTCAAAAAAATCGCTAAAGGCACTGCCATGGAGATCGTTAAATTCCCCTTTGCTAAACTCAAAACTTGAATCTCTGTCCGCCTGCTGCCAGGATTTTAAATTTGGATCTAAACGGTCGTAGA
>JBLHWW010000130.1:0-10405 GCA_047629075.1 Psychromonas sp.
GCTGCATTTGATACGCTGGCGCATTAACATTTTTGCAGTGGTTTATTATTGATAAGTGCTTGTCTGAATTTTTTACCCAGCATCATTATTTTTTCCTTCTTCTATCAGTTGGTTTTCGATTAATTGCCGGCTGCGTTTGATGTGCCGGCGCATTAACATTTCTGCAAGTTCGGCATCCCGTTCTTTGATTGCGGTGAGTAACTGAAAATGTTCATTGAGGGCGTGTGTCGGGCGTGACTGTGTGCTGGGTGACTGATAACGGTACATGCGCAGCAGGTGATATAACTCGTCGCACAACAAACTGATCAGTTTACTATTGCGGCTGGCTTTAATAATTTGATAATGAAAATCAAAATCCCCCTGCTGATGGAAATAGGAAGCGCCGTCCACCTGTTCGATATGCTCTTGATGCTGCTCTAATAACACTTCTAAACCTACAATTTCCTGATCGGTAATATGTTTGCAGGCAAGGTTTGCAGCCATTCCTTCCAGCGCTTCTCTTACGGCATAAATTTCAATTAATTTTTCCGGGCTTAAGGTTGCTACCCGGGTGCCTACATGGGGAATTCGCTCGACTAAATTAAGCGCCTCAATACGCATCATGGCTTCGCGAAGCGGACCGCGACTGACATTAAAAAAACGGGCGAGCTCCGTTTCTGAAATTTTGCTTCCAGGGCTATATTCACCGCTTACGATAGCTTCAATCAACTGTGCAGTTAAATTTTCTGATTTTGTTTGTTCTTTGGTTTCTATGCTCTGGCTCATCTTATTGTCTACAGTCTGTAAGTTATAAGCCTATAATTCTCTTTATTTGGGTTGAAATCAACTTGGTTGTCGACAATATGTGTTTTTTAATTGTTTTAATCTAAAATTTACCACCAAGATCACAAATTTTACAGATCAAAAAACAGCGCGGATGCGCTGTTTTTTGATGGCGGATATTTTATTGGCGGCGTTCGCTAAATGAACATGGCCATCAAATATTAAATAATCGGCTGTTTAGTTGCTTTCCTGCATTTTAAGTGGGCGATTACGATATTTGTTAAAGAGGGTTAACAGTATTGGCGCGACAATAACTAATACTGCAGTAAGCGAGAAACCTAATGTGATCGGACGTTCCCATAAAAAGCTTAATGAGCCGTCACTTAGCATCAGGGAGCGGCGCAGATTTTCTTCCATTAAGCCCCCTAAAATAAAGCCTAATAATAAAGGCGCCAGTGGAAAACTAGCCAGACGCAAAAATATGGCGATTACCGCAATCGCAATCATAATAAAGACGTCCATAGTATTAAAGGAAACCAGATATACACCCGTTATCGAAAAGAAGATGATCATCGGTAACAACACGGTTCTCGGTACCGCAAGCAATTTGGATATATATGGAATCAATGGTAAATTTAACACCATTAAAACAATATTACCGACATACATGGAAATGATAACCGACCAGAAAATTTCGGGATTATCGATGTAAAGTCTTGGGCCTGGTTGTACACCGTATGAGATCAGTGCGCCTAACATAATTGCAGTAGTCCCAGAGCCTGGAATACCCAGGGTTAACAGTGGCACAAAGGAACCGCTTGATGCCGCATTATTGGCAGATTCCGGTGCAACTAAACCGCGCATACTGCCTTTACCGAACTCTTCACGTTTATCCTTGGGCGCAAGATTGCGTTCCAAGCCGTAACTTAAAAATGCAGCAATGGTTGCGCCGGCACCGGGAAGTACGCCAACAAAAAAACCAAGAATAGATGAGCGAATTGATACCGGTGCTAATTCTTTAAATTCTTCTTTGGTAATTTTCATACTGCCAAGATCTGTAATTGAGCTTTGTTCGGTCGCTGAAGTATCTGCGGGTTTTAAAATTCCCATCAGGGTTTCACCCAATGCAAAGGTTGCCATCGCCAGTAATAAAAAGCTAAAGCCATCCAGTAAGTCAGTCAAGCCAAAGGTAAAACGTGGCACGCCGATCCCTTTGTCAATACCTACTGTGGCCAGTATTAACCCTAAAATAGTCATCATCCAGGCTTTAAGGACCTGTCCCTTACCGGCAAAAGCGGCGACCGCTGATAATCCGACCAGCATTAAGGCAAAATAATCCGTCGACTGAAAGCTCAGTGAGACCTTGGCTAACGCGGGTGCTGCGATTAATAGCATAATCGCTGATAAGGTGCCTCCGATAAATGAAGAATATGCGGCGAGCGCCAAGGCTTTGCCGGCCTGACCTTTTTGGGCCATGGGGTAGCCATCAAAGGCAGTGACCACGGTGGAGGAGCATCCCGGGGCGTTAATTAATATTGAAGAGGTCGACCCCCCAAAGACAGCACCATAATAGACACCCGCCATTAAAATCATGCCCGAGGAAGGCTCTAAACCATAGGTAATAGGGATCATCAGGGCAATCGCTGAGATAGGGCCCAGACCGGGTAACATACCAATGAAGGTGCCTACAAAACAGCCAATAACGACCATCATTAGGTTGGTTGGCAGCATGACTGTATATAAGCCAGCTAAAATTCCATCTATCATAAAATATCTCCTAAAGACTTAAGAACAGGTAACCCGGTTCAAGGTATATGTCCAGACCTTTGGTTAACAACAGCCAAAAAGCAGTCACGAATGGAAAGGAAGCACCAAATAAAACTGATTTTCTGCGCTCGCCTAACACCCAAAAACCGGCTAATAAAAATAAACTGGTTGCTAAGATAAAACCTACCCAGGTTAAACCAAAACCGTATGCCGTCATTAGCAGGATAAAAGTAATTAATAATCGCCAATCAAAATCAAGCGTTGCGTCGCTTTTTTCTTCGGGCTGGGCCATCACAATTAATAACAGTGAGAATAAAACACCGGCACTTGTTAATATCCATGGCAAGGTGCGCGCGGTGAAGGGGGCGTATGCATCACCAGGATAAGAGGGAATTAGGGATGTCTGATAACCGTAGGTTAAGCAAAAAATCAAAAATATTAATCCTCCAACACGATCACGACATAATAGAGAAGCAGAATTTAACTTCATGGAATACTCCAGAGTCTGTAAAATGAGAAATAACCATTGCAGGAAATTATTAGTTGATGGTTATTGATAAAAATAGGATTGGGGTTGTCCGGCAAGGTGTTTTTAATGGAATTACCAATACCCTGCCGGATAAATGTTCACGAGACGATTATAAGAACCCAAGTTCACGCATTAGGTCGCCCATCTGTAGTTCCTGTTCTTCTAAAAATTTGTAGAAGTCTTGATCTGCTTTATAGTTGTCAATCCAACCATTACGGTCACGAACCGTAGCCCATTGATCGGTTTTATACATGGCGGTGAAGGCTTTATCCCATGCCGCTAGTTTTTCTTTACTTGCACCAGGGGCTGCAAAGAAACCACGCCAGTTAGCAAAGACAGTATCGTTGCCCATTTCAGTTAATGTGGGTACATTTGGTGCTGCTTCTAGACGTTCAGGTGCAGTGATCGCCAGAATACGAACCAGACCACTTTTGGACATTTCTAATACTTCACCAAGACCCGTTGATAAAATAGGTGTTTCTCCGGAAAGTAGTCCTGCCATTGCTTTACCTCCGGCATCATAGGCAATGTAACGTACTTGACGAGGATCAAAACCTTCTCCTTTAAATACGGCGGCTGCCACTAAATGATCCATACTGCCACGTGCTGACCCACCGCCAATTTTAACGGCTTTAGGATCTTTTTTAAAATCGGCAACAACTTGTTGCCAGTCTGTGTATTTTGAATCCGCCGCAACAACCATTGCGCCAAAATCAGCAATAGTTGACGCCACGGGGGTTAAATCTCGGAAAGAATTTGGGAAAATACCCGACAGAGAACGGATAACAATTGGCGTAGAGTTAACCATTAAAGTATCTTGTTGACGTTCCGCAGTTTCGATCAGATGTGCAATCGCCTTACCACCACCGCCACCAGAAAGGTTCTGGAACGATACCTGATCAACTAAGTCTTCTTTCATTAAAACATCACCGGTACCACGTGCGGTCATGTCCCAACCTCCACCTGCCCCCCCAGGGATGATAAAGTGTAACTCAGCTAGGTCAGCGGCCAATGCCGTAGTCGATAGCGTGGCAATACTTGCCGCTATGATTGAATAGGAAAGACATTTTTTAATATTATTGAGCATAATAAATATTCCTTATTTTTACTTAGAGTGTAATAACTGTAAGGGTTTATAGCCGGGGGGGTTAAGATACAAAATTCAGTATCAGTGCATGGCCGGGTTATATACAAATCAACAACCTAATCAGATTAACTTCTCAAAAGGATTCAGGTTGCAAGGATATTAGTCTTTACGAGGGGGAGTGACTAGTAATAGCAAATAATGAAAATTGAATATTTTAAATCTATTTTGTTCATAATGTTCATGGAGGCTTAAGGGCTTATTTATGTTCAATCAGATGAATAATGATTAGTAGATAATACTCCTTAGAATAACAATATGTAGAATAACAAGGTACAGAGTAAAGAAGTGCAGCGGATAGTTCTGCTAATAAGGAATCAAGGTTAAATTAATGAGATAGGTGCTTGCATTGAAAGTGCATAAAGTAACAGGTTAAGATTTACTGAGAAAATATTAACCTGTTTATCTAATTGTTATCTGCGCTGCTGTTATGCCCATGGATATCAGGCTCTGTTTGTATTGCAAACTTAGGTTATATTCAATCGCCTAGGCTAATACAAACTTTTCAAAAACATGTGCAACACCGTCTTGATCGTTACTCAAGGTGATGTAATCAGCAACGGCTTTTACATCCTCGGTGGCATTCGCCATTGCAATCCCTAAACCTGCGTATTGAAGCATCTCCAGATCATTACCCGCATCACCGACACAAATAACTTCCTCGTGGGTAAAGCCAAGGTAATCAGCAAGGGCTGCGACACCATTTGCTTTGCCGCTTTTTTTGCTCATAAATTCATAAAAGAAAGGGGCGCTTTGTGCCATGCTATACTTTTCCTGGAAAGAATCAGGTAAGCGCTTAATGGCTGCCGTTAGTACTTCCGCTTCATCAATCATCATAATTTTCAGCATTTCATCATCAGGGGCGAGCGTTGTGAAATCGCAGAGATTGATTTCAATTTGATTGATGTCGGCTTCATGCTCAGTATACTTGCTGATTTTAGGGGTTATCAACCCCTGTTTAACAGAGTATGCGTGCGTATTGACGCCTAATTTAACGGCTAAATGGTATATGTCGCGCGCATCCTGACCCGTTAAAAATTCACTGCGGATAACTTCTTTAGACCCTGCATTCAGTGTCAATGATGCGTTACAGGTCAGTACATAATCATCGATAGTGTTTAAACCAAGGGCTTCTACTGCAGGTAGCATTCCATCAATAGGGCGGCCTGAAGCCAGTACAACTTTAATTCCAATGCCCTTTGCTGCATTAATGGCCGTCCGTACTCTTTCGGTAATCTTTTTTTGGCTATTTAATAGGGTGCCATCCATATCTAACACAACAAGTTTATACATTAACAATGTTCCAAATTATTCAAGATAGTAAAGTAACGTTGCAGTCGCTCCTGCAATAAAAAATATTATACAATAAACAGGCCATAAAGTAGGAATATCAATCAACAAAGGCGCTATTTTTTAAATTATAACAATTATTTTATAGGCGCATCAACGGTGAAGTTAATACGCTTTATAAGATAAAATCGAGCGTGACCTTCTAAAGAGGGACGAACTACAAAAACTTGATTTTCCGGTATGTTATTCCTTTTGACTAATTGCTCCTGAATAATGCTGGTAGGTTGTTTGGCTAATGCAGTTAAAGCTAAGCTTGAGAGTGGTTGGGTCTTAACCAGCGCCTTATAAAGGGCTTGTTCATATTCAGCTGCCGTTGCTGTTTTAGTCCGTAATTCAGCTTTTATTTTATCAGCCGCAGCTAAGTTTTCGAGAGAGTCCTGCATTGATTTTATTCGCTGTTTCTGATTAGCATCAATAAATGTTAATTGTGCATTTAACAGTTGTTGCTTTAAGGCAAAACCATCCTTTTCTTTATCTACCGCGGCATGAATTTCTAAAATGAGCTGTGGACGCTTTATCAATCTCTGTGCAAGGGCCGCGAGAGCACTCTATTGTGGTTAAACTTTTATGCCCAAAATCAAATGTAATAGCATTAAGTTGCTGAGTATTTTTTCCCGTTAAATCGGCTATCATTGAAAAAAGAGGTTGTGACCGCTTTAGTCATTACATTTAAGAAAGCCTTGAGTATTAAACCCCCTATTGCAAAATCAGGATTGTGCAGATTTCTTTGACTATGAAGGCTAATATCAATGACGCCATTACTGTCTTTAAACTGAGCGGTAGCTAATTTGATGGGAAGATCTAAAGCCTCCTGACTGTCGACACTTGTACTCAGTTGAAACTGATCCAAAATGAGCCTATTTTTACCAATTAATTTTTATTGTGCAATCTTCAGATTCAGGCTCAGTTTACCCTTATCAATAACATAACCTACGTAGCGGCCAGAATAAGGGGGTCAGGGTCACCAGTTCAATTTCATCAAATTTAACATTAATATCTGTATAGAGATCGCCCGCGAAATGACTAGTGTCCCCCTCGACTAATATTTTGCCATTGCCATTAACCGTACCGCTAATATTGATATTCGCCGCTTGTTCATGATTATTTGCCGATAATCCACTGATTTTCCGATTAATATTCTCGATACTGATGCAAAATGCAGGGATCAGAGACAGATCTGCAAAATAGGCATTACTATCACTTAAAGTTATTTCACCTTAATCCTGTTTATTCGCTTTGTTCAACGAAAAAGTAATATTATCCATTAGAATCAAAGATATATCCAGAATTTTGTGGACAAACAAACAGACCCAACCTACTATAAATGAACAATTACCATTAACAGAAAAGGGTGGGTTATGAACAATGAATACTACTTCACTAAAAATAGTGATCAATTAAAAGAAAATTTACTCAATACGGTGGCAGAAGTTCGTCAGGCATTAACCGACTTCTCGGCAGTTATCCTGCTGCAGGATAAGGATAAACAGCACCAATCTGTGGTTTTTTCTCTGATCGACCGTGCGGATGATCAGATAGAATTCGTCGTAGAAAGTTTTTTTGCACAGGGTGCGATTCAAGAAACCTTACAATTTATTAAAAGTTTTGAACTGCAAAAGGGCTCGGAGCAGGATACTAAAAAATTAGCCGGTTTTATTCAAACCGCTTTACCTGTAGAGGTGCTGGATTTGCATATCACTCGCATCAACAGTGCTAAGGATAAATGTAAAAAAATAATTACTTCTATCAAAGACAATGATGTCAGAAAACAAGCTGATAAACGTTTTTATTTTGTACATAGCATATGCGGGTTTTCGCATTTTGTGACCAATGAATTATACCGACATTTAGTACATATAACGGAACCCGTCGATTCTATCTATTTTGGTCTGGAAAAACATAACAAACAAAGCACGGTTTTTTTTCCAAAGGCCAAAGCAACCCTACGTAATCAAAGTGACCAAGATAAAGCTATCGTGCGCAAAAAGCATAATTCATTGCCTATCTTTTTAGCCGAAAACAGCGAATTATTAGCCTTAAACAAAAATGGCAAGAAGCAGGCAATAAGATACAGTTATAAATAATAAGTTATATGCTTTATTTCACAGCCATGTTGAGTATTTTACGGGCACTATCTGAAACTTTGTAAACATTAAGAGAACAGTCAGCTGCTTCGGAAGGGGTCAAAAAACAAACAGACCCAATCTACAGCAACGATATTGCTTTCCCCCTTAAACAGACCCAACCTACAAATAATAAATAAAAAATAAACGTATAAACATATAAGTCTACAATATAACGTGAGCCTTAAAAAATAAAAAATGGTCTGTAAAAAATTTACTCATATAAAAAGGCAAAATCTATGCTTAAAAACATATTTTTAACAATCTTGACGGTGATATTTTTAACTATTAGCTGCTACAGCAATGCTACAAATAGTCAGGATTTTTACATAGGCAATTTTTCGGAAGGTAAGTTGAATAACTGGGAAGTTAAAGAATTTTCGGGTAAAACCGAATACAACATTGTTAATGACTACCAAGGTAGTAAAAAAAGGGTACTTAAAGCAACAAGTCATAATGCTGCTTCGGGGTTGTTTATGGAAAAGCGCATTGATCTTCATAAAACACCCTACCTACATTGGTCCTGGAGAACAGAAAAATTATATTCTAATCTGGATGAAAGTAAAAAAAAGAACGATGATTTTGTTGCCCGTATCTATCTGATTATTGATGGTGGATTGTTTTTTTGGAAAACCCGCGCTTTCAATTATGTCTGGTCATCTTCTTTTGCACAAGGCAAAGCATGGCCAAATCCTTTTACGGCTAATGCAACCATGTTTGCGGTTGAATCAGGAGAAAAAAATTTAGGTAAATGGCTACACTACAGTCGTAATGTCCGCGAAGATTTAAAAAAATTCGTTGGTAAAGAGGTACGTTATATAGATGGTATTGCGCTGATGACCGACAGTGACAATGCAGGTCAACGAGCAACAACTTATTATGGAGATATTTATTTTTCAGCAAAGCCGTAGACTATTATGAATATATTTGAGGGGACTCAAAATTTAAAACAGGATAGCAGTGACTGTGTTCATCTAAAAATATTAAAGCCAAAAAAAAAGACAGGGCGCATAATGCGGCCTGTCTTTTTGAAATAAACTAGAATAAGGACTATTTTTTAGGCCATGCTTTAGGATCAATCTTCAAATCAGGAAACTTTAGTGCATCAAAAACTGGGTGTTCAATGCCTGTTTTCAACTGATCTTTGTAGTCTTTCAGAAGACGCATTAGCGTTGGGAACAACATCATTAAGGCCAATAAATTAACCACGGCCAAAATACCCATCATCGGATCTGAAAAGAAAAAGACAGCTGTTGCCCCTGGTGCTACAGCCCCAAGGAAAACCACAAAAACAACGGTGAGTCGCAGGATATGTATATAAATTTTATTTTTTGATATAAAACTTAATGCATTTTCACCTAAATAGTAGTTATAAATGATAGAGCTGATCGAAAATAGAAAAATCGCACCCGTCAGATAATATTGCGCCCAATTGCCTACATGATAAACCAGTGATTGCTGTGTTAGTACAACACCATCTATAGCATCAGCACCCGGTACATAAACATCACCTAACAGAATAATAAACGCAGTACAGCTGCAGATCAGCATAGTATCGATAAAAACTGAAAGTGATTGGGTGATACCCTGGCTGATTGGATGTTTAACATCAGCAGTTGCGGCAACATTAGGGGCTGAGCCTAAACCTGCTTCATTAGAGAATAAGCCACGTCGCAGACCTTGTGCTAATGCTGCACCCATACCACCACCAACGGCTTCTTCTAAACCGAAAGCGTTAGATAAGATAGAGGTAAGCACAGCTGGAATTTCAGTGATATTAAGCAGGATAACAAACAGCGCCATCGCAACATAACTGATTGCCATTATTGGCACTATAATATCTGCCGTTTTAGCAATACGTTTAATACCCCCGTAAACAATAAAGCCAGTAATTAGCGCCAGACCTAAACCTGTCCAAAGACGGTCGATGCCAAAACTGTCTTGTGCAGCACCTGCAACAGTATTTCCCTGAAAGGCATTAAAGCCAATAGCAAATGAAGAAATCAAACAAACTGCATAAAGATAAGCTAACCAGCGGTAGTTTTCACCCAAGCCGTAAATAATAGTACGTGCAGGACCGCCACGGAAATTACCATTTTCTTTACGTTTATAAAGCTGCGCCAGAGAACATTCAACAAGGCTGGTTGCCATGCCAACTAAGGCTATTGCCCACATCCAGAAAATAGCTCCCGGCCCGCCTAGGGTAATAGCAACAGCAACTCCAGCAATATTACCACCACCCACACGTCCACCGATTGATAATAAAAGCGCTTCACGAGCAGAAATTGCATTCTTATTCTTAGTTTGATTGCTGCTTAGCAGAACACGGAACATACGTCCAAAAAAGGTAAATTGAACAAATCCTGTCATCACGGTAAAGAACAGGCCAAAAATAACCAGAAATGGAATAAGTGCCCATCCCCACGTAAGATCGCTAATAACCCCAAACATTGATTCTATTAATTCCACTTTATTTCCTTTTATTTTTGTTTTTATTTCTGATTCACTACAAGGTTATCAACACAGCAACAGACGATTTGATATTAAAATACCATCAATTGTGTACGGAATCAGGGAAGCGCCGGAGTATACAGGGTGTTCTCCTTTTAAGCGAATGATGCTCAAAAACCTGTCAAGATGCTGTTATGCAATTTTTTATTCTTTACAATCATTAATAACTTATATCAATAACACTAAATATTAAAAATAAGATGGCAAACTACTTAACTA
>JBLHWW010000131.1:0-10294 GCA_047629075.1 Psychromonas sp.
GTATTAAAGAGATAGTGCAACAAAAGTATGATCAACCGGATACCTCTGAAGGTAAATCTAGAGAAGGCGAGGCAAGTTTTCAATGGTTATTAAATGATGGCATTAAATTAGTCGTACAGCGAAAATGGCCCGATACAACAACCTTTCTAACTTATTCACTGCCTGAGCATATTGAGTTACTAAAAGCACAACAAAAACAATCCCCTAACAAAACGTACCTCGCCGATAATGCAGCTGGCAATAATCCCCCCGAGAAGGTTGACACTTCATTTTTTTAACTGATTCGTGTCAAAATATTGTAAAATATTATAACATCAATTTATCCCCGTCTTTTTTATTAAAAGGTTTTAAATGCGCAGAAAAATATAATAAAAGCAGCGATTTAATTGAACCGCAAGGTGTCACCGGCATTACTTATCCCCTTTATAAATGAGCTTCATATGGATTTTTCTATACTACTTTTTATTGGCACCGCATTTACCTTCGGCATGGTGGTTAACTTCACCAGCTTACCACCAATGGTCGGTTTTTTAATAGCGGGTTTTGTCCTAAATTTTTTCGGTTTTGAATCAAGTGAAGGGTTGGTCAGCCTGGCGAATTTAGGCGTTACCTTATTACTATTTTCTATCGGATTAAAATTAGATATCCGCACCCTCTTTAAAAGCGAAGTTTGGGGAGGTGCAAGTATTCATCTTATCGCCAGTATTATTTTTTATACCCTGCTATTAGCGTCCTTAAAAATGGTTGGTTTAATCTTTTTTATTGATCTCAAAATAATGGAGTTAGTACTTGTCTCTTTTGCATTAAGTTTTTCAAGTACAGTCTTTGCAGTAAAAATTCTGGAGGAAAAAAGTGAAACAAACTCACTTTATGGCAGGATAGCAATCGGTATTTTGATCATGCAGGATATTTTTGCCGTACTTTTTTTAACCATTTCGATCGGGGAAATGCCATCAATTTGGGCAGTTGCATTATTAGGGCTGCCCCTTATCCGCCCTCTTTTATTTAAATTATTAGATAAAGCGGGCCACGGCGAGTTGTTAGTTTTATATGGTTTCTTTTTAGCGCTGGTTGTTGGAGCGGGTTTATTTAAATTTGCGGGCTTAAAGGCAGATTTAGGCGCACTAATCGCAGGAATGCTACTTGCGGGACACCCTAGTGCTAAAGACATGGCCAAATCTTTATTTAATCTGAAGGAGCTGTTTTTAATCTGCTTCTTTTTGAGCATCGGCTTGGGTGGATTGCCAAATATTGATCATGTTATGGTTGCTGGCATTTTATCCATTTTATTATTAGGAAAAATTGCACTTTATTTCCTTACCTTAAGCCGATTTAAATTACGCTCACGGACTTCTCTGTTCAGCTCATTTTCATTGGCAAATTACAGTGAATTTGGCTTAATTGTTGCGGCTCTTGCCACCCATAAAGGTTGGTTATCCCAGGATTGGTTGATTATCATCGCCATTGCCGTCTCCTTTAGCTTTATTATCGCCTCATTATTAAATAAATATGCGGATACTATCTACAGCCACTTCAGCCGTCCTTTAAAACGTTTTCAGGCAAAACGTTTACATAAAGATGATCGCCCAGTACGGGTGGGCGATGCACAAATTTTAGTGTTAGGCATGGGCCAGATTGGAACGGGGGCCTATGAGGCCCTAAAGATAACCTACGGTGAACGGGTAATGGGTATTGATTACAATCATCAAAAAACGCTGGCACATCGTGCCCGCGGAAGACGGGTAATAACCGGTGATGCCTTAGATTCAGATTTTTGGAATAAATTACAGCTAACAGATAATATTAAACTGATTTTATTGGCAATGCCGGATCATAATGGTAATCGTTATGCAGCAGAGCAACTTAATAAAATTAACAGCTGCAGTTTTAAAGTCGCCGCACTTGCACATTACCAAAGCGATGAGGTGGAATTAAATGAGTTCGGTGTTAATCAAGTTTACAATATGTACGAAGAAGCGGGCTCTGGTTTTGCGCGCCATGTTTGTTCGGAATTACAAATTTCATTGCTAAAAGATCATCATAAACAAGAGTTATAATCGTTCATTTATCCGAATTAGACTTATTTCTAATATATTACTGTGATTTAGTGACTTTTATTGATTATTCTGCAAAAATCGTCTATCAAATTATTGTTTTTTTGTTTTGTCACAGCAAACCGGCAAGCATTAATAACTTAACACTCGATATCTTGTAGATATCCGCTTTAAATAAAAGGTAACATTATGTGTTCAATTTTTGGTGTACTTGACATTAAAAGCGATCCGCTCGCTTTACGTCAACAAGCTATTGAAATGTCTAAACTGCTTCGTCACCGTGGCCCAGATTGGTCCGGCGTCTACGCGTCTGAGAAAGCTATATTGGTTCATGAACGTCTTTCAATTGTAGATGTAGATACTGGCGCACAGCCTCTGTACAATCAGAATAATACACATATCCTTGCGGTAAATGGTGAGATCTATAACCACAAAGCGTTAGAAGCTGAATTAACCTGTGGTTATCAGTTTAAAACAAAATCAGACTGCGAAATCATCTTGGCTTTGTACGAAGAAAAAGGTAATAGTTTCCTAGATGATTTAAACGGTATCTTTGCTTTTTGTTTATACGATGCTGAAAAAGATAAATACCTGATTGGCCGTGATCATCTGGGTATGATCCCACTCTATATGGGCTGGGATGAACACGGTAACTTTTATGTAGCTTCTGAAATGAAAGCATTAACACCTATCTGTACAAAGGTTCAGGAATTCCCACCAGGATCCTTTTTGGACAGTGATATAGGTGAAATCACTCAATATTATACACGTGACTGGATGGAATATGATGCAGTTAAAGATAACGGCGGCAGCGCGGCTGAAATTGGTGAAGCACTTGAAGCGGCGGTTAAGCGTCAGTTAATGTGTGATGTACCCTACGGTGTTTTACTGTCCGGTGGATTAGACTCATCTGTTATCTCGGCTATCACGCAAAAATTTGCTAAGCAGCGTATTGAAGACAATGGTGAAAGCGGCGCATGGTGGCCACAACTGCACTCTTTTTCTGTTGGTCTGGAGGGCTCTCCTGATTTAGCCGCCGCTGCAAAAGTAGCCAAAGAATTAGGCACTATTCACCACCCTATTATCTTTACTGTACAAAATGGCATAGATGCTTTACGTGAAGTTATTTACCATATTGAAACTTACGATGTAACCACTATTCGCGCTTCAACACCTATGTATCTGATGGCACGTAAGATTAAAGCGATGGGTATAAAAATGGTACTTTCAGGTGAAGGGGCCGATGAAATATTTGCCGGTTACTTGTATTTCCATAAAGCACCAAATCCTAAAGAGTTACATGAAGAATTAAACCGTAAGATCAGCAAACTGCATATGTTTGACTGTCTACGTGCGAATAAATCAATGGCGGCCTGGGGCATTGAGGCACGTGTACCTTTCTTAGATAAAGAGTTCCTGGACGTTGCTATGCGTACCAATCCTGAACTTAAAATGATCAAAGATGGTCGCATCGAGAAAAATATTCTTCGTGAAGCCTTTGATGGTCAATTATTAAGCGAAGTCTTATGGCGTCAAAAAGAGCAGTTCTCCGATGGTGTGGGTTACAACTGGATAGATACGTTAAAAGCGCATATTGAAACACAAGTAACGGATCAGCAACTTGCGACTGCGCAATTCAAGTTCCCAATCAATACACCCGATACCAAAGAAGCTTACTTCTACCGCACTATCTTTGCTGAGCACTTCCCGCTGGACAGTGCAGCCGAATGTGTACCACACGGTAAATCAGTGGCTTGTTCAACCGTTGAGGCATTAGCCTGGGATGAGAGTTTCCAAAATAATGCAGATCCTTCCGGTCGTGCAGCAGGTATTCATAATGATGCCTACAATATTGCCTAACTAAATGTTAATTTTATAAAGCGTTCTGCGGAACGCTTTTTTTATAAGCAGCCGAATATAAAATGCCCAAAGTAAATCAGCAAACCTGCCCTTGTAAAAGTAACAAAACCTATCAACAATGTTGTTTCCCATTTCATATAAAAACAGTTAAACCTATTAGCAGTGAGCAGCTGATGCGCTCCCGTTTTAGTGCCTTTGTGTATCAACTAGGCGATTATTTATATGATAGTTATCATCCTGACTACCGGGGTGATTTAAGCGTTGCAGACTTAGCAGAACAAAGCGTTGATTGGAAAAATTTACAAATTTTAAGCACTGCAAGTTTTTCCAATTCAGGTTACGTAGAGTTTAAAGCTTGGTACTTAGATCAGGGAAAACTATTCTGTCACCATGAGCGTTCTAATTTTGTGAAAGAAAATAATGACTGGCTTTATTGTGATGGGCTTATTTATCCAGAGAAAAAATCAGGTAAGATACCCCGTAATGAACCCTGTCCCTGCGGCAGTGGTCAAAAGCACAAGAAGTGTTGTGCTAATACCAAAAGCACTAAAAAGGTGATCACCCTTGCTGGTTAACATTATCCCTAACTGCGTTGTGAGTTTTATTCAGAACATCCTGTTTTTCACCACTTTGTGGTCAGCTAAAGCTGTTCAAAATCGTTCCATACGATTTTGTGAAGGAGAGTAACGATCGAATGTAACTCACATCTTGTTAGAGCTGATTTTTCCTTCGCAACCCCGGATCGCTTCATTAATTTTTTTGGTATAAATAACCAGTGCATAGCCACAACAAATAAGAGATAAAAATGGAAAAGAAAATACTACTGACGGATTGTCCTGACAGCAAAGGTTTGATTGCTCAAATCACCAATATTTGCCACAAACATCAGCTGAATATTATTAAAAATAACGAGTTTGTCGACCACCAACATGGGCGTTTTTTTATGCGCACTGAAATTGAAGGTTATTTCAATGATCAGACTCTGCTGGCCGATTTAGATTTTAGCCTACCAAAAGGCTCCCATCGGGCATTAATATCAGCACAGAAAAAACGGATCGTCATTTTAGTCACCAAAGAAGCTCACTGTCTTGGTGATATTTTAATGAAAAGCACTTACGGTGGCCTTGATGTTGAAATTGCAGCTGTCATTGGCAATTACAATACATTAGAAGACCTAGTGACCAAGTTTAACATTCCATATCATACGGTCAGTCATGAAGGTTTAAGTCGTGAAGAGCATGAAAATCAAGTACTAGAGACGATTTCGCCCTATGCGCCTGAGTATGTGGTTCTGGCTAAGTATATGCGCATTTTAACGCCTGAATTTGTTAAGGTTTATGAAAATAAACTGATTAACATTCATCACTCATTCCTGCCCGCTTTTATTGGTGCTAAACCCTATCAGCAAGCATTCGATCGGGGTGTTAAAATTATTGGCGCGACGGCGCACTTTGTCAATAATGACCTTGATGAAGGACCTATTATTACTCAAGATGTAACCCACATTGATCATTCCTATAGTGCTGATGATTTAGTAAAAGCAGGACGAGATGTAGAAAAATCAGTATTAAGCCGTGCATTACAACAGGTATTAGATGACAAAATTTTTGTTTACGCTAACCGTACAGTGGTTTTTCAATAACCAGAATTTCAATCTCAGCGGCGCTAAAAGTTAAATTCATTTTGCATTATTTTAACCAATGTTATCTTTATTTAACGCACTTTATTCTTATCTAATAGGTGGGCATTATTATGATAAAGTTATTACCTATTTTAACGGTGCTGGCAGGATTGCTCTCTTCGGCGCTTCAAGCCAGTCAAACCGTGGTTATGTTCTGGCTTTAATGCTCCTAATGTAGAGAGAGTTAAAGGCGTTCGGCTTAGCGTCTTTCATGGCAGAGTTAATGAGGTAAAGAGTCTCGACTTAGCTGCTTTTGGACTCTCTGAAACCAATAAAACCACCGGTATAAATTTAAGCCTTTATGGTACAACTAAGGTCAATCAGGAGATGAAAGGTGCTTCTTTAGGTATTGTTAACTGGCAAGAAGGTAATACAGTCGCGGCGAACATTGGCGCGCTAAACCTGACTAATAATGTAAAAAGGGCCAATATCAGTTTGGTCAATTATTCGACGGGTCATACTCTGGTTGATGTGGGCACAGTGAGTTTTTCACAGCAATCAGCTGTGCAGATCGGTCTGCTTAACAAAAAGCACAACTGAGGGTATACAGATTAGTCTGTTAAATTGCGCTGATAACGGCTTTTTCAAATGTTTCCCTTTGGTGAATTGGTCTAAGAATTTATCCGTTCAAATTTCCAATTAACGCGGTCACCCTTAACACTTAAAAGCCCCCTTCTGATAATGCTGTTGTTTAGCAGCATTATCAATCTTTCCGCTGCTGTTAATTTAAACGCTTTTTGTTGTTTATTGTACAAAACAAATAAAACACCCAACGAGCTGATTTTATTTACTGTTTTTCTATTAACAACGTTTTACAAAAGCTGAATTTCTGCTATCATCCACCGCGAAATGAAGGAGGGGTTCCCGAGCGGCCAAAGGGAGCAGATTGTAAATCTGCCGCGAAAGCTTCGATGGTTCGAATCCGTCCCCCTCCACCATTTCAGTCCTTTCGAATGCCTTTGTAAAAATCTTCAATAACCTAATAATCTAATAATCTAATAATCTAATAATCTAATAACCTATAATGCACTAAAAATTTTCTCTCCTATTATTTCGCTATGCTTTTTTATTGGCTTAAAAAAAGCCCAACACGCTAAGCATGATGAGCTTTATAAGAGCCATGGCGCTGATAGAGAACTACCCCTTTAATTCAGCTAACTTTAACTTGATACGTTTTGCTGAAACGGGATAAGCGGTCCCTAGCTGCTGCGCAAACAAAGACACCCTTAATTCCTCCATCATCCAATAAATTTCAGCTAATTGTTGATTATCACTTGCAGTTGCCAGTAGGGTTTTACAAAGAGCATGGTAACGCGTCTCAAGTTCATTGAGTGCTATTGTATGCAGACGATCCTGCGTTGGATTGATAGGGAGCTTTTCTAAGCGTTTTTCCAATGCCATTAAATAACGTTTTAAATCCGTTAATCGAACTTCACCAACCTGACAAGCAAATCCGGGGAAAATAAGACGATTTAATTGCGCTTTAATATCTCCCTGCGCCACCAGCAGGGTTAAATCAACTTTCCCTTTGAGTTTTTTATTTACCGCATAAGCCAAAGTTAATATTTGTTCAACTAACTGGGTTATTGTTAATGTGGCTTCAGCCAATTCTGCCCGTACTTTCTCTTTTTCCACTTCAAATTCGGCTTCTGTCGTCGGGCTGTTCTGATCCTTTAAAATCGCATCAATAGCACAGTTAATACAGTCATCAATTAAGTCTTTTACTTGCCCAAAGGGGTTAAAATAGAGACCTAATTTGGCTTTATTAGGCAAACTTTTTTGCAGATATTTAATCGGTGACGGCACATTTAATAACACTAAACGGCGCAGACCTTCCTTGCCAATTTGAGCGGCTTTTTGTTCACTGTCAAACAGTTCAATGGCAACACTTTTATTTTTATCCACCAGTGCAGGGAACGCTTTAACTTGATAACCGCCGTGATCTTTACTAAATGACTTAGGTAATTTTCCAAAACTCCATGTCACTAAATCTGTTTTTTCAATGCCCTGCTTCGACACTTTAGAGAGGGTTTCTTTTACTTTTCCTTTTAACTGATGCTGTAAAAGTATTAAATCTGTCCCTTGGTTTATGCTTTTGCCCTGCTCATCAATAATATTAAATTTTATTTTGAGATGGGTTGGTAATGCCATTATATCCCATGAATTCTCAGGGATGCGTACACCGGTCATGCGCAGCAGTTGTTTCTCAAATGCTTCAAGCAGAGGTGTTTTTAGGGGCTCCATGACGGCTAATGCAGCCTGCGCGTAATTTGGCGCGGGTACAAAATTACGACGCACTGGTTTTGGCAGGGTTTTAATTAATGCAATTAATAATTCTTCACGCAATGCGGGTATCTGCCAATCAAAACCATTGGGCTGAAGTTGATTTAGTAACGCCAGCGGAACCTCAACAGAGACACCATCCTGAGCAGTACCAGGCTCAAAAGCATAACTTAAGCGCAGCTTGAAGTTTCCCTGCGACCAACAGTCGGGGTAGGCATTTTCAGTTACTTGATCCGCGCCGTGGGCCATTACTAAACTACGCTGGTAATTTAATAAATCAGGTTGTTTTTGCTTTTCTCGATTCCACCAGCTGTCAAACTGTTTAGCACTGGCCACATCCGTTGGAATATGCTGATCATAAAAATAGAATAAGGTGTCATCATCTACCAAAATATCACGGCGACGGGATTTATGCTCGAGCTCCTCAATATCTTCAAGTAACAGTTGGTTCTCTTTAAAAAACCGATGGCGAGTGACAAATTCACCTTCCACCAGCGCATGGCGAATAAAAAGCTCCCGGCATAAGACAGGATCTATTTTTGTATAAATAACCTTACGTTTAATGACAATCGGCACGCCATATAAAATCTGATTTTCAAATGCGCCAACCACCCCGAGCTTCTTCTGCCAATGCGGCTCACTGTAACTACGTTTAATTAAGTGTTGTGCCTGCTGTTCAATCCATTCAGGTTTGACCCGTGCAGCGGTTCGTCCAAAAAGTTTCGCTGTTTCAACTAATTCGGCAGCCATTATCCATTTAGGCTGCTTTTTAAACAGTGCAGATCCAGGAAATAAATAAAACTTACTGTTACGCGCACCGAGGTATTCAGCTTCTTTATCTTTAAAACCGATGTGCGACAATAACCCTCCTAATAACGCTTGATGAATAGCATCAAAATTTGAGGCTTCGTTATTGATTTTAATACCTAACTCATCAATCACCTGTTTAATTTGGGCGTAGATATCCTGCCACTCACGCACCCGCATATAAGCCAGAAACTCTTTTTGACACATTTTACGAAAGTGGCTGCTGGAAAGCTCATGACGTTGCTCTTTGATATAATCCCAAAGATTCACAAAAGCGATAAAATCAGAATTTTTGTCAACAAAGCGGCGATGCTTTTCATCAGCGGCTTGTTGTTTATCCATTGGTCTTTCGCGTGGATCCTGAATACTTAATGCCGCACTGATGACCATCACTTCATGGACACAACCAAACTCCTGCGCCGCTAAAATCATTCGAGCCAAACGGGGATCAACGGGCAGTTTAGCTAACTGCCGACCTAGAGGGGTAAGCTTTTTCTGCGCTTCCTGAAGCGTTAGATCAACGGCACCCAACTCTTCTAATAATACTAAGCCATCTTTAATATTACGATCTTCAGGCGGCTGCACAAAGGGGAATTTATGCAGATCGCCAAGCCCCAAGGAGAGCATCTGTAAAATAACCGATGAAAGATTGGTGCGCAGCACTTCTGGATCGGTAAACTCCGGGCGGGAAAGAAAATCATCTTCACTATAAAGGCGAATACAGACACCATCACTGACACGTCCGCAACGCCCCTTACGCTGATTCGCACTTGCCTGTGAGACAGGTTCAATCGGTAAACGTTGTACTTTAGTACGGTAGCTGTAGCGACTAATACGTACTGTACCGGTATCAATAACATATTTAATACCGGGGATCGTCAGCGAGGTCTCTGCAACGTTGGTAGCCAGCACGATACGCTGACCTTGATGCGATTGAAAAATACGATTCTGTTCAGCAACGCTTAATCGTGCAAACAGCGGTAATACTTCAGTATCACGTAAATTGCGACGGTTTAGAGCATCGGTTGTATCACGAATTTCCCGTTCACCGTTCATAAAAATCAGAATATCGCCACGCCCTAAACGCTGTAATTCATCAACTGCCTGAAAGATACCTTCAATTTGATCCCCCCCGGCATAATCTTCTAAAGGACGATATAAAGTTTCAACGGGGAATGTACGGCCGGAGACTTCAATGATCGGGGCCTTTTTACCTCGGGCGGAGATAAAATGGTTGGAAAAACGTTCGGGGTCAATGGTTGCAGAAGTAATAATAACTTTAAGATCCGGACGGCGCGGTAATAAACGTTTCAGATAACCTAATAAAAAATCGATGTTCAGACTGCGCTCATGCGCTTCATCAATAATAATAGTGTCATATTTACTTAAAAAACGATCGTTTTGAATTTCCGCCAATAAAATACCGTCGGTCATTAACTTGATATAGGACCGTTCGCTGACTTTATCCGTAAAACGTACTCGGTAACCAACGGTTTCACCTACAATAGAATCAAGCTCTTCAGCAATCCGGTTGGCAACGGTACGTGCCGCGATACGCCTGGGCTGCGTGTGGCCGATCAGCCCCGCAACACCACGCCCTAACTCTAAA
>JBLHWW010000132.1:0-10166 GCA_047629075.1 Psychromonas sp.
CATAAGTTCCTAGAACAATTCCGCTTATTAGCTGCTCTGTTCAGGCGCTGACAAAAATAATCAAAGCAAAATTTTCATTTTAACCGCTATAAATGAAGAGAAAGTAAGCGACTTGGTTATTGAATCGCTTAAAAGATAAAAGCCGAGTATTAAAACCGGCTTTTATCTTACCTAATAGTGACTATTTACCTGCACGAATAAAGCCACCTAATCCTTTTAGATTAATATAATCAGCAAAAATAGCGCGAATATCTTTACCCTTGTTTGCCTTTAAAGCCTGCTCTGCACAAGACTCTAATTCACAACGGGGAAGCGCATTGATTAAATACTTAATTCGCCCCATGTTATAGGAATTCATGCTCAATTTGGTATAACCCAGACCGATCAAAATTAAAGCACCAATAGGATCGCCAGCAAGTTCGCCGCAGATACTCACTTCCAAATCAAAGCGCTTACCGTTATCTATGATCATCTTTAGCGCTTGCAGCACAGCAGGATGATAGCTATCGTAAAGCGACGCCACACGACTATTATTTCTATCCACCGCTAATAAATATTGGATCAGGTCATTGCTGCCAACTGAAACAAAGTCCACTTTTTTGGCAAGGGCAGGCATAAGAAAAACAGCAGCAGGTACCTCGACCATTGCACCTATCGGGGGCATAGGAAATACTTCAGAGGAATAATTAAGCTCAAACTTAACTTCATTCCATGCCTGGTTAATCAATTTATGGGCTTCGTCCACCTCTTCAATCGAAGTTACCATGGGCAGCATAATACGTAAATTTTGATGCTTTACACTGGCTCTTAACATCGCTCTAATCTGAACCAAAAATATTTCAGGATGATCTAGGGTTAAACGAATACCACGCCAGCCAAGGAAAGGGTTATCTTCGACTATCGGAAAATAACTAAGCGATTTGTCACCACCAATATCCAAAGTGCGCATGGTCACCGGTAATTTGGCATATTGATCAAGCAGTCGTTGGTAGACTTGCACCTGTTCCTGTTCGGTAGGGAAGGAGTCCGTCAGCATAAAAGGTAATTCACTGCGGTATAAACCTATGCCATCAAAATGCCCTAATATTGTTCCGTGTTGTCTGGCATTTAAACCTATATTTAGCAGTATCGAAATCGCATGACCGTCAAGGGTAACAGCTTTTTCATGCGGGTCAGATTCAACCCGCTTTTTTAATTCATTTTCTTCATCGAGCAGCGATTGATAATGACTCACTAATGATTGCTCCGGCAGCAGAATCACACTGCCTTCATAACCGTCAATAATTAAACTTTTCTGATTAATATTATTTAAAGAAAATTGTACGCCCATCACCGCCGGAATACCGAGTGTGCGCGCTAAAATCGCAACATGAGAACCAATACCACCATTAACCGAGACAATGCCCTGTAACTTATGGTTTGGGATACTAGCAACCATCGATAAAGTTACTTCATTAGCCACTAAAATCAGCTTATCGGGTAAATTAAAATCCTCTTCGAGCTGATGGGTAAGATGGAATAACAAACGTTGTGCAACATCTCGAATATCTGAAGAACGCTGGCTTAAATAGAGATCACTCATCGCCTCAAATTGTTTGATATAGGATTCGGCGACCACTTTAACCGCACTGGGGGCGCTTAAATGAGATTCATTGATTTGTACTCTAATTGCATTTAAAAAAGTTTTATCTTTTAGAATATGCGAGTAAATATCAAACAGGAGGAAGGCGTCTTTTGAGACTTGTTCTTTAAGTGTTAATGCCAGATTAGAAAATTCGTCAATGCATTTTTTGACTATTGTATCAAACAGCAGGAGCTCTTTACTTACCGAGCGACTTTTCCCGACGACAACTTCTGCTAATGTCATAATAGAACGTACAACATACGCATCTGCTATTGCAATGCCTGAACTTGCAGGAGAACCCTGCAGATAAATTGATACCCTTGGCTGGTTTAATCGTTCAACATCTAAACTAAATGGCTGGTCAAGTACACTGGCTAAATGCATTGCTAAAGTGAGTAAAAAAGATTCTTCTAATTCGCTGAATAAACGCGGGCCTTTTTGCTGTACAACCAATACTCCTAATGCTTTTCGGCGATGGATGATTGGCGTGCCTAATAATGAATTAAAAGACTCTTCTCCACTGCTTGGCAGATATTTGTAATTGGGGTGCTCGGTAATGTTGGCAATGTTTAAAGGCTCTCCCTTCTGATGAATTAAGCCTATAATACCTTCGCCAAATTTGAGGTGCGAAAAACCAACAACTTGGCTTGCAAGGCCTTCACTGGCGATCAAATTAAGTTGAGAGGTATTCTCATCGGTAATATAAATAGAGCAGCAGTCAACCTTCATGGCTAATTTGGTTTGGCGCACCAGAGTGTCCATAGCCTCAGTTAAATTTTTTGCATTGCCGACCTGCTCTACTATATGACGCAATTGACTTAACATCCAAAAACCCCTTTCTTAGAAAAAGCTCTGTTATCTCTTTTTATAAAAAGATGCCCGACGAGGCCGTTTATTCCTTTTCTTGTCTGAACTTTTTTTCATTAACGAAAAAGCAACCGCTGAAAATTCTTTTAGAGCACAACGGTAAACTTCACATTTGAATGATACAACCTGGCGAACAGGGTACCAATAAGTTACCCAACGCCAAGCATCAAATTCAGGATTGCCGCAGGCCTCAAACTCAATTTGCTGCTCATCTGAAATCAATTGTAATAAAAACCAGCGCTGTTTCTGCCCGATGCAAACTGGATCCGGCGAGTCCCAACGAACTAATCGTTTAGGCAGTTTATAACGTAGCCAATGGCGACTAGTTGCCAATAATTTAACGTGCTCAGGTTTTAAACCAACTTCTTCGTACAGTTCTCTATACATGGCTTGTTCAGGCGTTTCCCCCTCTTTAATTCCCCCTTGGGGGAATTGCCATGAATGCTGTCCAAATCGTTTCGCCCATAAAACCTGTGCATTATTATTACAGATGATGATACCTACATTTGGACGGTAACCGTCAGTATCAATCACTAAAGTGCCTTTTATAGGTTATGATCCATTATTTATTAATTTTTATAATAATGAATGAAAATTTAAGTAATGCCGTATTCTTTCACAGATTATCTGATCCATCAAATCGTTCATTTGAAAAATGTCAGTTATCTATCAAGACAAATTTTCAGCAAATAATTTATACTGTTAGATATCCACGAAAACTGTGCATAACTTTGTGCATAATAAAAGCCTGTTGTTATAATAGATCTTTTTTAAGCGATTCAAGATCTATTAAAATCAGAACAATATTTTTATTATACCGGAAATAACAAGTAGTTATACATTTTTAGGATGATACTGAAATTGGTCTCTGTACTTAAATCCAGTTATCTTCACTCACAACAGGATGTGCATATGTTGCTAGTTCAAAAAACAAACATTTACAATGTTAGCGCACTTTTTAGTTTAATTATTCGACATTAATCTGTTTTTAAGACTATTTAAAATAGTCGTTTTATTTTGTGAGTCATTAACCACTAGGAATCAGTTATCCACTATAAAAGTAAAGAACTCAGGGTAACAAACAGAATAATCCGTATAGCGTAAATAGCAGGGTAAATAGCATGGCATTTAATTCTCCCCGTTCAACTACCGAACTCCTAAGCCGATGTGAGCAAATGGCCGGCCACTCTCTGGCGGAACTAGCCGAGATGGCAGGCCAGCCGATGGCTAAAGATTTACGCAGCAATAAAGGCTGGGTGGGTCAACTTATAGAATGGCACCTAGGCGCCACCGCCGGCAGCAAACCTGAACAAGACTTTAAGCATTTGGGTATTGAACTAAAAACAATTCCTATTGATCAAAATGGCAAAGTACTGGAAACTACCTTTGTATGCAGCGCGCCTATTTTAAATACCAGTCAGCTAAATTGGGAAAACTCCAATGTGCGCAATAAGATCAGTAAGGTTTTATGGGTTCCGGTTCAGGGAGAGCGGACCGTTCCGCTTGGTGATCGGATCGTCGGTAATAGTTTTTTATGGTCAGCTAATCAGCAACAAGCCGAATTATTAAAATTGGATTGGAATGAAATAATGGAAAAAGTTGCGCTTGGCCAAATAGAATCAATCACGGCTCGGGATGGTCAAGTGATGCAACTCAGGCCAAAGGCGGCTAACGGGAAGTGCTTAACCAATGCGTTTGGAGAAGACGGGCAATTAATAAAAGTTCGCCCACGTGGTTTTTACTTAAAAAAAACATTTACACAATCAATTATTAGTCAATATTTTAATCTAAAATAAGAAATAAATATAATTTCCCTAGAATTTAATCCATTTTTACAGTAAATTTATTATTAATATTAAGGAATTAAAGATGCCCATCAAAAAACAATATTTGAAAAGTAAACCCCTGCTTAAAGTCACCTTTGAAATAGAAAAGGAAGAAGCTTTAGGCGCAAAAAGCATTGTTTTGCTTTCCGAGCACAACAATTGGTCTGCCATTGAACTTAAAAAATTCAAAAATGGCAAATTTAAAGTGACGGAAAACATTCCAACTTCAGGTAATAATAGCTTCCAGTTTATCTACATCGCCACGGCAGATGAAGGTAATGAATTCAATATATTACCAAGCGATGCTGATGCTTTCGTTGATAACGGTATGAATAATGGTGGCAAAAATGCACTATTACAGGTCACCCTGTAAGACTCATTTTAACAATCGATGAAAAAACTGCTTTGAAGTGGTTTTTTCATCGATTTACCTAATCCTAAGTACTGGATTTTTGCACTGCAACATAAAGCTCTAATTTTTGTCCCGGCTGAATGTATTCACCTTTATTTAACTCATTCCAACGTACCAAATCAACAAGCTTTACATTAAATTTTGATGCTATCCGGTGAAGAGAATCTCCGGTTCGTACATGATAAGTCACAAGGCGGGTCGCCTTTTTATCGGGGGTGGATTCAGTCGCTTTCCAAAGCGTTAATTTTTGTCCTAACTGTAACGGTTTTTTACTATTAATTGTATTCCATTTCGCAATCTCTTTAACCCTCACGCCAAAGTCACGGCTAATATCCCAGAGCGTATCAGCTTCGCTTACTGTGTAGATCACTTTCTTTTTGTCTTTGTTGGCAGAGACTTGTTGGCCTTCAACACGTTTTTCCTGACTATAAAAGTCATCCTGCTGGGCCTTACTTGTAAAAGGAATGAGTAAAGGCTGTCCTATTTTTATAAGTGCACTATCAAGATCATTAATCTGCTTTAAAACATTTACTGTTGTATGATTTTCGCGCGCAATGAACCCCAAATTATCACCTGACTGCACAGTATAACGAGACCAGCGGGTGCGCTTGTTTTGCGCCGTATTAGCCAATTTTTGACTAAACTGCTGTGCTATTTTTGTCGGGATAAGTAATCGGTGGGGACCGTTGGGTGAAGTTGCCCAGCGATTATAAGCGGGATTTAATAATTGAATCTCAGTAGATGATAACTGAGCCAATTTTGCTGCATAAGCAAGATCCAGTTGCGACCCCGTATCCACATAAGTAAGTACTTGCTCATTCGCAATCACAGGCAGCTCAAAACCATATTTTTTATGGTTACGTATAATGTCAACTAATGCTAACAACTTTGGGACGTACTCTTGCGTCTCTCTTGGCAGCGACAAATGCCAGTAATCTGTGGGTTTATTGTGTTT
Organism: Psychromonas sp.; assembly: GCA_047629075.1. Lineage (GTDB taxonomy): Bacteria > Pseudomonadota > Gammaproteobacteria > Enterobacterales > Psychromonadaceae > Psychromonas. The sequence goes on from JBLHWW010000132.1 coordinate 5,685, forward strand.
TTTATTAGCGCGAACCGCCCTTTCTACCCGCCCCTCTCCAGAGTTATATGCAGCGAGTGCATGTAACCAATCTTCATCTAAATAGTTATGTAATATATCCATATAGGTTAAAGCCGCATCCGTTGAAGCATAAACGTCGCGACGGCCGTCGTACCACCAGTCTTGTGTCAAGCCAAATCGTACCCCTGTCCCCGGCATAAATTGCCACAAACCGGAAGCATGACTCTGTGAATAAGCAAAAGGATTAAAAGTACTTTCTACAACGGGTAACAGAGCAAGGTCAAGTGGCAAGTTTTTTGCTTCTATTTGTTCAATAATCAAATATAAAAAAGGCTCTGCCCGTTTTGACACTTGCGCCAAATGATTTGGGTGCCTTAAAAAATAATTCCGTTGTTTAGCAATACGGGCGTTTTCAGGCACTTCAAATTCAAAACCTTTAGCTAACTTTAACCACAGGTTATCATAACTAACAGGAAGGGACTTTTCCCCAATAAGAGCTGCCAACTCCGGTTCTACTGGCCTACTTAGCTTCTCGTGTTGTGGCTGTTCAATGTTTTTTGCGGATGGCGCAGTCCCAACCAGCACATCTGTACTGGTACAGGCGGTAATAAAAAACAGAATAAAAACCGATAGAAAAAATTTCATAAAAATACGACCCACTGTGAATAAGTCGCGTATTCTAGCTTAATTTGGCCTAATACCAAATTGATTAATACAGCTGAGTGGGAAGAACCTGATCAAATATACCCAAATTAAAAGTTATCTTTATACTTACGTAATGCACTAAAACAGCTAAGCGGATCAGTTAACGCTTTGCCTAAATGACTTTGTAACTTATTAATAACCGTTTGCTGCTGACAGCGCAGGAAGGGATTAATTGCCTTTTCTACCCCCATTGTTGAAGGAATAGTCGGCTGCCCCTGTTGACGTTTCTTGCTGACTTGTTGTATATAATTTAATAATTCTTTATTTTTAGGTTCAATATTATGTGCAAAAATAAGATTATTTTGAGTATATTCATGAGCACAATATACTTTTGTATGATCAGGCAACTGCGACAGACGAGACAAAGCTGAAAACATTTGTTCGAAACTACCTTCAAATACACGCCCACACCCGCCTGAAAATAGGGTATCCCCGCAAAATAGTAGCCGTTCATTATAGAAGGCAATGTGATCTAATGTGTGCCCGGGCACATCCATCACCTGTAATGAAAGCCTACCGTCAAAAAAACTTAAGCTATCGCCTTCATTTACTAACCTAGAACGGTCAAACAATTTCTTTTTACTGTAGATCGAAATTTGCTCATCCCGTACAGATAACAATGCGTCAACACCAGCAATATGATCATAATGATGGTGTGTTAAAATAATAGCATCTACAATCAATTGCTGATCATCTAACATTGTCAAAACTGGCGCAGCATCACCGGGATCAACAATGATACAGTGTTGACTTTGACTATCTTTGATAAGCCAAATATAATTATCCTCAAATGCTTTAATCGTTATTACATTTTCCATTACATAACCTCTCTTTAATTTAACTTGGAGTGACTTAAGCCATGAGGTCTGCCAAAACATCTCGTATTTTACCACCTCTCAGGTCTTGGCAACAATTACCCAATGGGGAGTTGTTGCATCAAAAAACACAACAACGTGTTGATGATTACCTCGAGCAATGCTTTGGTTATAACCTTTTGAAATTAGGTCAGTTAAGTTGTAAAATCAACACCTCAAACTCGATAATTTCCCATCAAATAAACTGCGCCACCAGTGGCGACAATCTTAGCTTGCAAGCTGATATAAATCAGTTACCGCTACAGGATTCTACAATTGACCTGTGCATTCTGACCCATGAATTAGATTTTTCAAGCGATCCCCACCAATTATTACGGGAAATAGACCGGGTTTTAGCACTCGACGGTACGTTAATCATCAGTGGTTACAATCCAATAAGTTTACTTGGATTACGTACTGCACTTAACCCTAAAAACCCTAAGAATGCACGCCTATTTTTACCTAACAGAGTGATCGACTGGTTGCATTTATTGGGCTTTAAAATTCAGCAAAAACAGCATTTTGATTTTCTACCGCGCAATTTAAATAGCACTTGCTCACTTTTTATTGAGGATTTTGGGCAGAACTATCTACCCTATTTTTGCAGTGTTTATTTTATTATCGCAAAAAAAAGTACCATACCAATGACGCCCGTCAAATATCCCTTTCAATTTAAAGGTAAAATAATAACTGGGCAGGCAGCGGCAACACGAACTAGCCCTCGTAACCAATGTCCTCTTGAGTAGGGTTATCTTCTGCAGCCTGGCGGGCAAGATCATCGCAACGCTCATTTTCAGGGTGACCTGAGTGGCCTTTAACCCAATGCCAGGCCACTTTATGCTTCTCTTGTGCCGCATCCAATGCTTTCCACAGATCGACATTTTTAACCGGTGCTTTAGCGGCAGTTTTCCAACCACGTTTTTTCCAATTATGAATCCATAACGTAATGCCTTGACGCACATACTGACTATCGGTTGTTAACTCAACTTCACAGGGCTCAGTTAACGTTTGCAGCGCTTTTATACAGGCCAACATTTCCATGCGGTTGTTCGTAGTGAGCAAAAAACCTTCCGATAACTCTTTGCAGTGTTCATTATAAATCATCACGGCGCCGTAACCGCCCGGTCCCGGATTGCCTAGACAGGAGCCATCTGTAAAAAGTTGAATTTTTTTCATTCATATACCATATTGATTAATTATTATAAATCCACCCAAATTACTTCACTATGAAGTACCTACATTCTGAGGTAATTTGGGTGTTAGGTGGTAAACTATACGGCTAATATTCAAATTATTAAAACTATTAATTGAGATCCGCATGAACACAGACAAAATGATACGACAGGTTGTGTTAGACACAGAGACAACGGGTATGAATAAAGGTGGCACGATTTATGTTGGTCATCGAATCATAGAAATTGGTTGTGTTGAAGTCATTAATCGACGTTTAACTGGCCGCCATTTCCATGTTTATGTCAAACCGGATCGTGAAATCGACCCCGAAGCGATTGCCGTTCATGGTATCACAGATGAATTTTTGCAGGATAAGCCCGCGTTTAGCGAAATTGCAGATGAATTTATAGAGTTTATCAAAGGAGCTGAACTAGTTATTCATAACGCACCTTTTGACGTCGGCTTTATGGATCAAGAGTTTCGTTTTTTAAATAAAAGAACAAAACCAACCGCTGAAATATCGACCATCACAGATACATTAGTCATGGCAAGAAAAATGTATCCCGGCAAACGTGCCAGCCTTGATGCTCTTTGCCGAGAACTTGCTATTGATAATAAGCACCGTGTTCTGCACGGCGCTTTATTAGATGCAGAAATATTAGCAGATGTTTACCTGCTCATGACCGGCGGGCAAAAAAAACTTAATCTCTCGAGCTCAGGACAAAATGAAACTAATACAGGAAAACGCGCGAGAAAGACGCAATCGCCACTCGCTATTATTAGAGCCAGCGGAGATGAACAACAGGCACATGAAGAACGCTTAGATCTCATTGAAAAGTCAGCCAGTTGCCTATGGCGGTAATAATATTGGAACGCGGCAATAGATCTCAAAATGAAATTTAAACAATTAATACTTTGATCAATCTGCTTATAGCAAGCCTCAGAAAGCGATAAGCAACAAGTACTTTAGCGTTCAAACAAGTTAAAAAACAGGCATAATGACGATAAAACGAGCGATCGAGAAAGTTAAGGCAAAATATTGGCATTTCTTTATTGACTCGGCAAATGCAACTCCGTATTATCTGCGCCTCAACAAAGATGCACATTGTGTGTTGTTGACATTTGCTGGAGTGGTAGTTCAGTTGGTTAGAATACCGGCCTGTCACGCCGGGGGTCGCGGGTTCGAGTCCCGTCCACTCCGCCAATATCTTTTATAAAGTTTATTGGCAAGTAAATTCCAGCAAATCCAACGGGTTGTAAATCGATTATTACATCGATAGTTAAAGTGAGAACCTTAACTAAATTTTATGAAAATAAAAAGTAATAACTGATGATTATCACGTGGAGTGGTAGTTCAGTTGGTTAGAATACCGGCCTGTCACGCCGGGGGTCGCGGGTTCGAGTCCCGTCCACTCCGCCAACATCATACTCAGGTATGAAAACGATAATTATCAAAAGCTAGAACTCTAATACTCCCGTGTGGAGTGGTAGTTCAGTTGGTTAGGCTACTTGCTTAACATAGTCGGCCTGTCACGCCGAATTCGAATTTTATTCGAATAAAGTTTATTAAAACAGTGATGCTATAACTGTAATACTACGTTGAGTGGTAGTTCAGTTGGTTAAGCTACTTGCTTAACATAGTCGGCCTGTCACGCCGAATTCGAATTTTATTCGAATAAAGTTTATTAAAACAGTGATGCTATAACTGTAATACTACGTTGAGTGGTAGTTCAGTTGGTTAAGCTACTTG
>JBLHWW010000133.1:0-10149 GCA_047629075.1 Psychromonas sp.
GTTATACTGTCAAAGCAACTAAAGAGGTTTCCTATAATGTGGCTTACACTTCGATTGCAGCCGGCGATGCCACCTATTTAGCCGACAATTGGAATCCATCACACAAAGCGAAATATGAAGCCGCAGGCGGCGACGAAAAATTTTACCACAAAGGTGAATATGTCACCAATGCGGGACAAGGTTATCTGATTGATAAAAAAACCGCCGACAAATATAACATTACCAATATCGCACAACTTAAAGATCCGGAAATTGCCAAACTCTTTGATGTTAATGGCGATGGTACTGCAGACTTAACCGGATGTACGCCAGGATGGGGTTGTGAAGCGGTTATTGAACACCAACTTGATACTTTTGGCTTACGTGAAACGGTGACTCATAATCAGGGTAACTATGCAGCCATTATTGCAGATACTATCACCCGCTATAATAAAGGAGATTCTATTGTTTACTACACTTGGGTCCCTTACTGGGTGAGTGGTGTATTGGTTCCCGGCACCGACGTGGTGTGGTTAGAAGTCCCATTCTCATCACTTCCCGGCGAACGACATAATGTTGATACCACGCAATCTAATGGAAAAAATTACGGTTTCCAAATGAACACCATGCGCATAGTTGCCAACAAGAAATTTGCTGATGCTAATCCTGCAGCCGCTAAATTATTTTCGCTTATGAAACTCAGTGTCAATGATATCAGTGCTGAAAATGGAATGATGGCAAGAGGGGCAAATACACCAAAAGATATTAATGCCCATGCCGATGGTTGGATTAAAGCCCATCAGAAACAATTTGACACTTGGATTGAAGCGGCCAAGAAAGCGGTCATGTAGTACAAAAACCTAATCATCTGCTAAACAAAGAAATAGTGAGAGAAAGTAAAAATACAGAGGCTACTGGCTAGCCTCTGTATTTCAAAAAAAGGATTGTCCAATGGAAAAAAGTGATAAAGTTTTGGTGGCTATTCGACAAATTATGCGTGCGATCGAGCTGTATTCTAAAAAAATGAGTAAAGATTTTGGCCTGACCAGCCCGCAGTTAATGTTAATGCGTACTATTCAAAGCGATGATAATGTGACTATTGGACAATTATCGGAAAAGACCAGTATGAGCCAGGCAACAGCCACTATTATTCTCGATCGGCTGGAAAATCGCGGACGGGTGGTGCGTATACGCGATCAACAGGATAAGCGTAAAGTACACGCCCAGCTCACCGATTCCGGTCAGAAAATGTTAGCGCAAGCCCCCTGTATATTACAGCCTGACTTTCTGAAAAAATTTCAGTCCTTAGAACTTTGGGAACAAAGCCTTATTTTGTCTGCATTGCAGCGTTTATCAAGCATGATGAAGGCATCGGACTAGCGCTTAAGATAAAAATACCCAGATTTCATTTTAAATTTTTGAGCATTGAATATTAACACCGGCTTTCAACTGTCACACTTATCTATTCAGCCTATAGGGCTGATTGACAGCGCGCCTTCACAAAGCCTTAAGAGAATAAAACAGTCCTAAAAATTCAGTGATTTATCTATTAACAGCATATATTTCAAACTGTTATGCTAAGCCTTAGTCTCTGCGATTTTTTAATAATATTATATTTTCCGATATTCATAGAAAACCCTAGATTCCTGTACACCAGCGGTCTGCTTGAGCTTTTTTATTACCAAGTATTCAGCATCAAAAAAAACGTTTTAAGCAACTAAAAAAATTGCGAGTTAACATTAAATTTACTTTTAAATCACCTTTCCTCGACTTTTGTGGTGAGGGTAATTAAAGTAATAATAGCTTTATTACTTGATGACGCTCCGCGAAGGATTGTTCACATCAGCTCTCTTAGTGCACAAAACCAGAGCTAGATATTCTTCGTAAAAAAGCTTTCTTTTAATCCTGCAATGGCTCCATTAAAAGGAATATATTTGAAAAGAGCCAGGCTCACTGTTGGTGGTCTGGGATTGTTATGATTGCCATCTTGCTTGATTATATTACGCAGACCATAGACGATAAAAAATGCGCTACTATCAAGCTGTTCCCGTTTCATTGGGTGATTTACTGTTAAAAAGTCACTGATAATAAACCCGCAAACTAGGAGAGCAACAATGAAGTATATACACCAGACAATACTCACCACGGTAATAGCTGTTTTAGTGCCCCTCTCATCCGCTGCCTGGGCGGAAAAGCTGCCAGGCGAAGGTATTGACGTTCAACCGCTGCAATCGACTGTTGCCGAAGAAACCTTTCAGACCTTAATTGTCAACAAAGCGATGCAGGCGCTAGGTTATACTGTCAACGCCACTAAAGAAGTTGACTATAACGTCGCTTACACCTCTATTGCAGCGGGCGATGCCACCTATTTAGCGGTCAACTGGAGTCCGTTGCACAATTCGAAATACAAAGCAGCAGGCGGCGACGATAAATTTTACCGCAAAGGTGAATATATCACCGGGGCAGGACAAGGTTATCTGATTGATAAAAAAACCGCTGAAAAATATAACATTAGCAATATCGCACAACTAAAAGACCCCAAAATTGCTAAACTATTTGATGTCAATGGCGATGGCAGAGCAGACTTAACCGGATGTAACCCAGGATGGGGTTGTGAAGGGGTCATTGAACACCAACTTGATACTTTTGGCTTGCGTCAAACGGTGACCCATAACCAGGGTAACTATGCGGCTATTATCTCAGATACTATCACCCGTTATAATAATGGGAATTCCATCTTTTACTACACTTGGACTCCTTACTGGGTGAGTGGTGAATTGGTTCCAGGTACCGACGTGCTGTGGTTAGAAGTCCCGTTCTCGGCACTTCCCGGCGAGCGAAAGAATATTGATACCACACTGCCTAATGGAAAAAATTACGGTTTCCAAATGAACTCAATGCGCATTGTCGCCAACAAAAATTTTGCTACAGCAAACCCGGCAGCCGCTAAACTGTTTGAACTTATGAAACTTGATATCAATGATGTCAGTGCTGAAAATGTGATGATGGCAAAAGGCGCGAATAAGCCAAAAGATATTGAAGCTCACGCCGATGGTTGGATTAAAGCCCATCAGAAACAGTTTGATGCCTGGATTGAAACCGCTAAGAAAGCGGCAATGTAGTACACATCAGCTACAAATGATAAATAATCATACGGAGGCTACTGCGCTAGCCTCTGTATTCCAAAAAAAGGAGTTTCCTATCGAAACAAGTGATAAAGTTTTGGGAGCTATAAGGCAAATTACTCGTTCTATCGATCTACATTCCAAAAAAATGAGTAAAGATTTTGGCCTGACCAGCCCACAATTGATGTTGATGCGTACTATTCAACGTGATGATAATGTCACTATTCGTCAATTATCGGAAAAGACCAATATGAGCCAGGCAACAGCTACCATTATCCTTGATCGGCTAGAGGCGCGCGGTTGGGTGGTGCGTATACGCAATCAACAGGATAAGCGTAAAGTACATGCCCTGCTCACTGAATCCGGTCAGCAAATGTTAGCGGGAGCGCCCGGTATATTGCAACCGGGCTTTCTGGAGAAATTTCAGGCGCTGGAGCTTTGGGAGCAAAACCTGATATTGTCTTCATTACAGCGTTTATCAAGCATGATGAATAGCGAGGACTAACATTACGTTTATTGAACAAAGCACTAAAAAAAGCCACAATAGCGGCTATTTTAATCGAATATGTTGCGCGCTTTAAGCTGAAAGGCAATCAAACTCAACGATAGTATCAACGTCGACAGCATAATCTACGTCATCTATAGAAAAACCAAAAAGTTGCACAAATTCTTCTTTATATTCTTTATAATCGGTTAACTCGAATAAATTCTCCGTGGTGATTTTAGGCCATAATTCTTTACAAGCCTGTTGAACATCAGCACGCAGTTCCCAATCATCAAGACGTATACGACGAGCTGAATCCGTTTCCGGTGTACTACCATCTTGTTTGTAAAGTTGGGTGCTGAACAAACGATAAATCTGCTCCATACAACCTTCGTGAAGGCCTTTCTCTTTCATAATTTTAAATACCATAGAAATATACAGCGGCATAACAGGAATTGCTGAGCTTGCTTGCGTTACAACACTTTTTTGTACCGACACATAAGCTTCACCGTTAAGAGGTGCAAGTTGCGCCTGAATAGCCGTTGATGCACGGTCTAAATCTATTTTAGCTTTACCCAGTGCGCCATCCCAGTAAATTGGCCAAGTCAGCTCAGTACCAATGTATGAGTAAGCAACGGTTTTAACTCCTTCCGCTAATACACCGGCGTCCCCCAGGGCACTTAACCATAACTCCCAATCCTGTCCGCCCATCACAGTCACGGTATCAGCAACTTCTTCTTCCGTTGCCGGTTCAACAGTTGCATTGATAATCACATCTTTGTTGGTATCAATCGCGGTTGAAACATAAGTTTCACCAATTGGTTTTAAGCTTGATCGAATCACTTCACCAGTATCCGGTAATTTACGCACCGGCGCTGCAACCGAATAGATAATCGCATCTATCTGACCTAAGTCCTGTTTTATTAATTCAACTACTTTTGCTTTTACTTCATGAGAGAAGGCATCGCCGTTAATACTTTTAGCATATAAACCATCAGCTTTTGCCTGTTTTTCAAATGCAGCACTGTTGTACCAACCTGCAGATCCAGGTTTTTTCTCGGTTGCCGGTTTTTCAAAAAAAACACCAATGGTTGACGCATCACTGCCGTATGCCGCAGCAACGCGCGAAGACATACCATAACCTGCTGAAGAACCAATCACTAATACACGTTTAGGGCCATTGGCAATTTTCCCTTGTTGTTTAGTGTATTCGATTTGTGCCTGTATATTCTTTTCGCAGCCCACAGGGTGAGTTGTTGTACAAATAAAGCCACGAATCTTGGGTTTAATGATCATAGTTTGAGCTCTTCTAAGTTAGATTTAATATGAGTTTTGCGTAATATACACTGTTTTTTTAGTTGCACAAAATGACTGCCGGTAAACACTTGAAAATACAAATTCAAAGCCTTACATTTATATATACAAATTACTTTATTTTGCTAATAGAGGTAACTCTCCGCTTAAGCCCATTGCTTGTTTAATAAATGATGTTTTCAGTGGACTGACTTGGTCGGTAAAAACTAGCGCAACATCACGAAGGGCTTTCTGCATGGGATTGTCTCCCGCAAATAATTGCTTTAACAATTCCATTGACGCAATCATTTGTGCGGCTTCAGTTTTTCGCCAACGCTCAAAATAACGCAGGTTTTTATATAAACCAATATCCTTTTCTTCCGCAATATTTTGTTCAATGGTTTGTCCTAAACTGACCGCATCTAACAAACCAAGATTAACTCCCTGCCCCGCTAGAGGATGGATAGTATGTGCAGCATCGCCAATTAAAGCGATTCGGTGTTTGGCAAAGTCTCGCGCATAACGCATGCGCAGAGGAAAGCTGAAGCGCTCACTTTGCAATTCACACAGCCCTAAACGGTTATCAAAATTACGCGATAATTGTTTATTAAATTCAACAGCGCTTAAACTTTTTAACTGCTGAGCTTTTTCTGGCGAGACTGACCAGACAATCGAGCATAAATTCTGTTCAAAAAGAGGTAAAAAAGCGAGCGGTCCGTCGGGTGTGAAAATTTGCCGGGCACAGTGCTCATGGGGCAGCTCTGTTTTGATCGTTGCGACCAGCGCATGATGCTGGTAATCCCAAAATGTTAAAGGGATAGTTGATTTTTCCCGTAACCATGAATTGGCGCCGTCAGCCCCGACAACCAACTTCGAGGTCAGGGTTTTACCACTGTGCAGGGTTAACCAGGCTTCACCTTCACCAAAAACAATATCATTTAAGCTATCCGGACTGTAAAAATAGACATTTTTTTGCTTTTGTACCGTATCGAGTAAGGCCAGATGAAGATGATCATTCTCAATAATATAACCAAGTTCCGAATACCCTACTTGCTGAGCAGAAAATTCAATTTTACCAAAACTGTCCTTGTCCCAGACCAGCATGCTGTCGTATGCCGTTATTCTGCCACTATCGAGTTGCCTCCAGACACTTAAATTTTCAAAAATATTTTTACTGGCGAAACTGATAGCACTCACTCTACTAAAGGGCTTTTCCGCTAATATTGGCTTGTCGTTGGTTTCAATCAGTGCAATTGATAATGCACTGTCCGCCAGAGAGGCCGCCAATGTCAGCCCTACAATTCCACCGCCTACTATGGTTAAGTCATATGATTGCATCATTCGTTTGTATCTCTACTGAGTAATGGAAACTGCCCTTTCGCCTGTTTTATAATCGGGGCTGATAAATTGGGTAAATAACGCATCGCCTGTAAGGCGACATTTCGTCCCAGTATAGTCGGCCAATGGGTATTATTAAAAACACGCACCACTGAATCCGTGAGACTGATTGTATTGTTATGGTCGCTCTCTCGTGCTAACCAATAACGATTCAGCATATCAAAACCGCCTATCTTTTGAGGGTCCTGCAGATCACTGATAATGACAGATAACACAAACAAATCACGCATCCCTAAATTAAATCCCTGCCCCATCACAGGGTGTAAACAATGCGCCGCATTACCAATACAAACACCTCGATGGGTAAAAGGTTGTGCCGTTTTTAGCAATTTCAGCGGGTAGCTATCGCGCTTTCCAGCCGCGCTAAACACCCCTGCTCGATAGCCAAACGCAGTTTGCAGTTCGCGCAGAAAATGCTCGTCACTTAATGCGCATAAACGGCCTGCATCAACACTTGCCACCGACCAGACTAATGAGTAACGATTATCCGCTAAGGGTAATAAGGCAATAGGGCCAAATTCGGTAAAACGCTCAAACGCCTTATTAAGATGCGCTTTAGAACAGCGTATATTAGCAATGATCGCAGTACATTCATAATCGAAAGATTGCACGGGAATAGACAGTAAATGACGGGTCGAACTGTTAGCACCATCGGCTGCGACACACAATTTTGCTGTCAAGACAGTGTTGTCAAAAAGATGGCAAAGGGTCTGATCCGGCTGTTTTTCAATTTTGCTAATACGAGAATCATAAAAACGCGTTAATTGTCTTAATTTATCTAATTTTTTGTTAAGCGCATTGCCAATTTTATGCAGTTCGAGCACATAACCAAATGCTTGAGGTTCATTTTCACTGCGTAAATCTAATTTCCCGAAACAACCACGATCCGAGATATGTATATCTTCAATTGGCTGGGCATGCCCTTTAATATCCGCCCAAAAACCCAAGTCGTCAAGTATATCGCGGGTGCCTGCACTGAGCGCAATACTGCGCGCATCGAACCCCGGGGTAAAGGTTTTGTTGCCTGATATTGGTTGCGGGTTTTCATCGACAAGGGCGACTCTCAGCGTTGGACTACGCTTTAATAAGGAATAAGCAAGCAAACTGCCAACAATACCTGCCCCAACAATAACAAGGTCATAGTCACTATTTTTATCCATAGACGGTTACATTGGCCATTAATGCTTCAATTTCATTAATACTCTTAGGGACATCTGCGCTTAACACTTCAGCGCCACTTTGAGTGACTAATACATCATCTTCGATGCGGATACCAATACCCTTCCAAACGTCATCGACGTTAGCGTTTTCACTTATATACAAACCGGGCTCAATAGTAATCACCATACCGGCTTCAAGTAAACGGGGACTTTCCGCTGTACCGTATAAGCCCACGTCATGCACATCTAACCCTAAATAATGACCAAGACCATGCATATAAAACTCTTTGTGAACCTGATCCTTTATCAGCTGCTCGCTGTCTCCTTCTAAAATGCCAAATTCAAGCAGACCATCAACCAGTTTCTTAACGGCACTTTTGTTAATATCGGCCAGAGCAACACCGGGTTTTACCTGGTTAATCGCACTCACTTGAATATCCAAAACCAGTTGGTATAGCTTTGCCTGATGTTCAGAAAAAACACCATTGACAGGAAAGGTTCGAGTGATATCGCCCGCATAGCCTTTATATTCAGCACCGGCATCAATTAAGACTAAATCACCATCATGTAACTGTTGATTATTGTCCGTGTAATGTAAAATACAGGCATTATGACCACCGGCAACGATGCTATTATAAGCAACATTTGGCGCTCCCTGCCGAGCAAAATCATAGCGAATTTCAGCTTCTAACTGGTATTCCCACATGCCGGGATGACAAACCTGCATCGCTCGAATGTGCCCTGCAGCTGAAATTTCAGCCGCATCGGACATTAATGCCATTTCATTTTCAGATTTAATTAAACGCATTTCATGCAAAATGGAAAGGTTATCAATAAACTGCGTAGGCGCAGCCTGTCCCTTGCTGCGATCTGCCCGCATTAAATTAATCACAGAACTTAAGCGCCCTTCCAATTTGGGGGCATTAAAAACAGGATAATAAAGCACAGAAAAATTACCAATGAATTCCTGCAGCCGCTCTTCAAATTCCAAAACATCATAGGCCAGATCAAAACCAAGTTTACTCACGGCGGCACTTTGCCCGATGCGCAAACCATGCCAAATTTCAGCGTTTTTATCTTTTTTACGATTAAATAAAACCGTTTGTTGTTCGCCATTTTTATTGATAATAAGCAAATAAGCATCCGGCTCATTAAAACCCGTTAAATAATAAAAATCACTATTTTGTCGGAAAGGATATTCAGTGTCTTTACTGCGTATCTTTTCTTCCGCTGCAGGAAAAATTGCCACACTATTATTTTGCATCTTTGTAAAAAAAGAGGCTCGGCGTTGTTGAAATTCAGTCATTACCATTAATTTTTAATCCTAGTGAAGGGTTTTTGAAATGGGGGTGTTGACGTTACGTGAAAAAGTATTAAAGCAGAGCATTGCGCCAACACGAAGATACTCAACAATCTCAGCAAATGCGATTTCTGACTCTTCATCTTCCTGTTCAAAATCCAAACTGACCTGAGAGATATCTCGAATATCACGAATCAATTCTTGAACGTCAGCAGGGGCCTGATTTAATGCTTGCTGCACCATACCAAATCCAACTAAAAAACCTTGAGACCATTGTGACATTGCTTCGGCGCGTTCATCAAGTGGGACATCATCATCGGGCAATAACAAGTTAAAACCCAAACCATCATCGGTAAACTGATTAACCACCTGCCCATAAATAGACTCGACCAGCTTTTGCGCGTTAATCGGCAAACCCACACCTTCGTTGACAACATCATTAAAATGAGGTTTCCAACTTTTGCCATCAAGCTTAACTCCACCGCAAATAAGACCGGACAAAACACCATGGGTTTCAGATGCATTGGTAAACAGTTCTGCAGCTTCCAAGGTTTGCGTTATTTTGTTAAAACTTGGTAATGGTTCATTACTCATTCGTTTTACTCATCAATTAAATAAAATATGAAAGCTTAATACTAACATCGTGTCGTTTTTGTCGCTAGTAACCACTTGAAACTTCATAGCATGCTAGCTATAGTTCGTAAGTTATACATTCTTTTCAAGCTTGCTAACATGATAGAGCCAAGCTTATTTTAAATTTACATTTCACAGGTTGATTATGGCACATATTGATATATCTATTTTAGGGCAACAATACAAAATATCATGCCCGGAAGGGGAGGAGTTAACCCTTCAGAACAGCGTAGATCAATTTAACGAAAGAATTAGAGATATAAAAAGTAGCCCACGAACTTTACGTAATGAACAAGTCATAGTCTTGGCAGCATTAAATTTCTGTCATGAACTCTCTATGGAAAAAAAACAACACAAAGAGCATGTAGAAAAACTGGATCAACGCATTCAAAAAATTAATGATTCAATTGACTTGCGCTTAGCAAAAACAAACAATAAGAACCGACATTGACACAACCACGTTAATTTTTAAACATTTAAATTATCTATTCAAAAAATGTAAATCAACTTTGAAACAATGTCGAAATTCTATCGGAAAATCCTTTCCAAATACAAAAAACTCGCGTAGAGTTATTTCAACCCTCGGATATCCGCTCTTCTTGACTACGTCTCTGAGCCGATAATTATAATCCCGGTGACTTGGCTTGAATGCTATTGTGCAAGCTCGGCTCGTATCGAGAAGCCTACGGCAAACACTAAGACACCTACCTTGACCTTCGGGTTCAGGTCGACAGTCAATAACGATATCCTTGGGTTACTTTTTTTTTTATTAAGATA
>JBLHWW010000134.1:0-10033 GCA_047629075.1 Psychromonas sp.
GAGATACTAAGTTCCGTGTTGAACGTATTATCAATGCTAACGGTCAGCAGGTATCTAGTGGTGATTTGCTCTATATCGTAACACCAATGTAACTTTTACTATTAAGCTCAAAAAGCCAGTCACTTGACTGGCTTTTTTTATGCATTTTGAAAATGTGATCGCCATGTTCCTTATTAGTGGGGTTGCTATCAATAATAGCATTTGCTATAAATCCGACATGATTGTCAGTAGGATGAAATGGAATGGATATTCCTTTAATTTGTAACGATTCAATATTAAGTCAAAAAGCAAAAATATTACGTGAAAAATGGGGTTTTATAAGCACCAAAAATGACCATTTTCAATTACAGCTTTTACCCGAATATTTAGCGCTTGAGCAAAAAGACGATCCTAAACAAGGATTGGTATTTGTGGATTTTATCTCAGGTAGCGTGGCGCATCGCCGCAAATTTGGCGGTGGTAAAGGGCAGGCGATTGCCAAGGCGATAGGTTTAAAGCCCGGCGTGCTGGTTGATGTTATTGATGCGACAGCAGGCCTAGGGCGGGATGCCTTTGTATTAGCCTCACTGGGCTGTAATGTCACTATGATCGAGCGTTCCACCGTTGCTGCCGCATTACTTGAAGATGGTTTAGAAAGGGCTTATTTAAACCTGGAGATAGGTACCTGGATGAAACAGCGAATGAAACTGCATTTTGGGTCGGCAAGCGAATATTTACAACACCATCAGACCGGTGTTGTTTATCTGGATCCTATGTTTCCTCATAAAAAAAAATCTGCATTAGTGAAAAAGGAAATGCGTGTTTTCCAAGGTGTGGTGGGGGAAGATCTGGACGCTGATAGTTTGCTTGAAGTGGCTATAAACGCTGCACGTTACCGGGTGGTTGTTAAACGCCCTGACTATGCACCTTTTCTAAATGATAAAAAGCCAACGATGAGTATTAAAACCAAGAAAAATCGCTTTGATGTTTATGTCAAACAGGCGATGCCGCAAAATAAAAGCTAAACCGGGCATCGCTACCCGGCTTTTATGTAAAGTATTAAGCCGCTAAAAACTAACTCATAAACTTAAATTATGCCGGTTTACCAATAGGTAAAATATTACTACCATGCTGCTCATTAATCACTTCAGCCATGGCCAAATAGATTGCACTTAAACCACAGATAATACCTTCAAAACCAGCGATTCTGCCAAGCAGTACCGAGCCGGTCAAATCTTTGGCCGCTAATAAGAAAAATAGAACTGTTAAGCTTGCAAAGACAAACTGTAAGACCTTATTAGCACGTAAGGTGCCAATGTACATAAAGCCTGTGAAGATGCCCCACATTATTAGGTACCAGGCCATAAATCCACTCGGGGTTGGATCTGCTAAACCTAATTTAGGTAGAATAAGCAATACCACTAAACTTATCCAGAAAAAACCGTAAGAGACAAAGGCGGTTAATCCAAAGGTATTGCCTTTTTTATATTCCAATATTCCGGCGATAACCTGTGCGGCACCACCGTAACAAAGACCCATTGCAAGAATCATTGCACTGATCGGAAAGAAACCTGCATTGTGGATATTTAGTAAAACTGTTGTCATGCCAAATCCCATCAGACCTAAGGGACCTGGATTAGCGTAGTTAATAGCTTGTGTCATTTTATATACCTTTTTTGTTACATGTGAGTAATTGAAGCGCAAGATACATGAGACAAAAAATTGGAACAAGGTAATTATAAAAATAAATGATCGCTCACCCTTTTAGAATATTTGTTTGTTAACAGATAGTTAACAGGCTGTTAATAACCGTAGAAATAACGTACATTATGAGCTTTATATTTACTAGGCTTGAAATTTTATTAACAGATAAGCTTTATATTTATTGAGCTTGAAATTCTATTAAAAGATAAGCTTTATATTAATTTTATTAATTTGCCTTATAATAACTGTTAAAATATGAAAACCACTTTCACCAATAGAAAATGAATTAAATTATATGATATTACCGACGTTGTCGATTAAAAATCTCCATAAGTCATTTGCAGCTAATGAAGTATTAAAAGGAATTGATTTAGAAGCCTATAAAGGTGATGTTATCTCTATTTTAGGTGCTTCAGGATCAGGTAAAAGTACTTTGTTACGCTGTGTTAATCTTCTGGAAACCCCAAGCTCAGGCGAAATCAGGGTGAATGACGAGTTGATTGAAATGAAACAGGATAAAAAATGGGGCACAGTGCCCGTTTCAATTAAGCAAGTTGAACGTATCCGTTCGCGTTTAGCAATGGTTTTTCAAGGTTTTAATTTATGGTCGCATATGACTGTTTTAGAAAATGTTATTGAAGCCCCTGTGCATGTTTTAGGTGTGCCTAAAAAAGAAGCAATTGAAAAAGCCAATGCTATTTTACAGCGTGTCGGTTTGTATGAAAGAAAATCTTTTTACCCCGGGCAGTTATCCGGCGGTCAGCAACAGCGTGTGGCGATTGCACGTGCGCTTGCGGTTGAGCCCGAAGTGATGTTATTTGATGAACCAACATCAGCACTTGATCCTGAACTGGTAGGGGAAGTATTAAGTGTTATGCGCGGGTTGGCTGAAGAGGGACGGACCATGCTGGTTGTTACCCATGAAATGGCTTTTGCCCGTGATGTGTCTAATAAAGTTATTTTTTTACATGAAGGTTTAGTTGAAGAGCAGGGGAAACCAGAAGATATTTTTTCAAACCCTTCATCTGAACGTTTTAAGCAATTCATCTCCTCGGT
Source organism: Psychromonas sp. (assembly GCA_047629075.1). Taxonomy (GTDB): domain Bacteria; phylum Pseudomonadota; class Gammaproteobacteria; order Enterobacterales; family Psychromonadaceae; genus Psychromonas. The sequence goes on from JBLHWW010000134.1 coordinate 2,740, forward strand.
TTACTAACCCTAAAATTAGACTATTAAACTTTACTTAAATTAAGGATATAACATGAAAAAAATTAGTATGTTGATTGCACTCTTTACATTGTCAGTTAATGTTGCGCAGGCGAAAGAATGGACACAGATTAGAATTGGTGTTGAAGGTGCTTACCCGCCCTTTAGTCAAACAGAAGCGGATGGCAGCGTGACCGGATTTGATATCGATATAGCGAATGCCTTGTGTGCTGAAATGCAGGCAGACTGTACCTTAATAAAACAAGATTGGGATGGTATTATTCCTGCGTTAATGGCGCGTAAATTTGATGCGATTGTCGCAACCATGGATATTACCGAAGAGCGCAAAAAACGTGTTGCCTTTACCAATAAATACCAGCATATTCCGGCCCGGTTTGCCGCTTTAAAAGGGACTGAGTATCAAGCATCCCCAGCGTTTATGGCGGGTAAAAAGGTAGGTGTACAGCGAGCAACTTCAATGGATCTTTATATTTCTGATAACTACCCGGATGCTGAAATCAAACGTTATGGCTCGGCCGATGAGGCATATCTGGATCTTAAAGCCGGCCGTTTAGATTTTATAATGGCTGACTCAGCGGCAATTACCGGTGGATTATTAGAAAAAGCAGGCGGTGATAAATTTGAACTCGTTGGTCCGAAACTAAACGATCCTAAATGGTTTGGTGAAGGTGCTGGTATTGCCGTGCGTCAACAGGATAAAGATCTTGTTGAACAATTGAATGCTGCTATCAAAGCGATTCGTGCCGATGGTACTTACCAAAACATCCAGGATAAATATTTTACCTTTGATGTTTATGGTAGTGAAGAATAAGCGCGGATCAATGCTTCTAGTCCTTTGTTTTGAATCTATAGATTCAAAACAAGAGGACTGAAAGGATGGGAAACCATCCTTTTTTATTAAAAAAGAAATCATTATGGTTGAACTACAAAATTACGCGGGAATATTGCTTGAGGGTGCATGGCTAACCATTCAAGTGGCATTGCTGTCACTATTGCTGGCTGTTTTTCTTGGGCTACTTGGCGCATTGGCTAAATTATCGCATTCCGTTTTTTTTAAGAGCATTGGGACACTGTACACGACGCTCATTCGTGGTATCCCCGACCTGATTTTAATGCTGCTGATTTTCTTTGGTGGGCAGGTATTAGTCAATAATCTTAGTTACAGCTTAAATGAATGGCTTAACCAAATGTTTAGTCGTTTTAATCCAACCCATGAGTGGTCTGCCTATCTGCCCGATTATATCAATATTAGCCCTTATATAGCGGGGATTATTACTATAGGTTTTATTTTTGGTGCTTATATGGCTGAAACATTCCGCGGTGCTTTTTTGGCGGTTGAAAAGGGGCAATTAGAGGCAGCTACGGCTTACGGTATGAACAAGTACAAATTGTTTGTGCGGGTTATGTTCCCCCAGATGATGCGCCACGCGCTACCGGGGATAGGAAATAATTGGTTAGTCTTATTAAAAACAACGGCGTTGGTTTCAGTTATTGGTTTACAAGATATGGTTAAAATTGCAGGGGATGCGGGCGGTTCGACTCAACAACCATTTACCTTTTATATCGCCATTGCGCTGGTTTTTCTTTTTTTTACGTCAGTTTCCAGTCTCCTTTTTAGTTGGGCTGAACGTAAATATACAATTAAAACGAGGTAGAGATGGATTTTTCAATATTTATTAACGAATACCAGTTTTACCTTGCGGGTTTATGGACCACGATCTGGTTAGTGGCACTTTCATTGTTATTAGGGTTGTTTATTGCGGTGCCGGTAGGGCTTTTACGCAGTAGTGAAAACTGGTTGTTTAAGGGGCCTGCCTGGTCTTTTATGTATTTTTTCCGGGGAACGCCCCTGTTGGTGCAACTGTTTCTTATTTATTACGGCGCGGCACAGTTTGACTTGATTCATGAAACTTGGTTATGGCACTATTTCCAGGAAGCGTGGTTTTGCGCTCTATTGGCCTTTACACTCAATACGGGGGCTTATACTGCTGAAATAATAAGAGGTGTTATCTCGACAATGCCAAAATCTGAATTAGAAGCTGCTAAAGCCTACGGCATGAGTGAAGGTCAAATTTTACGCCGTATAACCCTGCCAAATTCACTACGTCGTGCGCTGCCAGCTTACAGTAACGAAATTATCTTTATGATTCATGGTAGTGCTATTGCCGGTATCGTGACTATTGTTGATATCACTGGTGCTGCGCGGGTAGTAAATGCACGTTATTATGCACCCTTTGAGGCTTATTTTGGAGCGGCTTTGTTATATATGTGCCTGACATTTTCGGTCATTTTTGCTTTTAAAAAATGGGAAAGCCGTTACTCAACTCGTTAATTTTTTATTTGCTCTCCGTAAAATGAAGCCCATTTATCAGCCAAACTACTGCAGATGCACTAGTTTGGCTAGATACTTTTATCTTCCCTGTTAATTTTTGCTTAACTACCTCTCACCTCTATAATTTATAAGCTATTGCTATTCTTGGCATAAATAAAAGTAGTAATATCATAATAGCTGTTTACTATACTGATTTTAGCCCCTGACAGAGCTGAATACTCGGAGTTATACAATGAAAGATGCTGGATTGATCTACGGATATTATCTAAATGAACATAAAGACATCAGACATATTGAGAAGCTTACTATGCTTGATTCCAATAAAAGTTATTGGCTTCATTTTGATTACTCTTTTACACAAACGCAGGACTGGATCGAAAACCACAGTCAGTTAAACTCCGTTGTCATTGCCGCTCTGTTAAATGAAGAAACACGACCTCGTGCGACTTTTATTGATAATGGTTTTCTTATTTCATTACGTGGGGTCAATTTATCTCCCGACAGTGATCCTGAAGATATGGTCTCGATTCGGATCTGGGTAGATCAGAATAGGATTATCAGCACTCGACAACGTACTTTGCTTTCAGCACAAAAAATAGCGTACGACATTGAGTCAGGAAATGGGCCTACCTCTGCCTGTGAGTTACTTACTCAACTCAGTTCAGAATTGATCTCCCGAATGAGTAATACTATTAATGATATGGATGAAAAATTAGCCAATATAGAAGAAACAATTTTGGAAAAAAATGTTTATATATTAAGAAATGACATAGTCGATTTAAGAAGGCAGATTATTGCATTACGTCGTTATCTCGCACCTCAACGGGAAGCTATGATGCAGCTGCAAAATGAAAAATACGTTTTCTTCAGTAATGAACAACGTTTTGAATTACGTGAAGCGCTGGACAATTTAATGCGTTATATTGAAGATCTCGATTCTATTCGTGACCGGGCAATAGTAGTACAAGAGGAAATTGCCAATAAACTAAATGAACAGTTAAACAGCCGACTGTACGTTTTATCTATTATTACCGCCATTTTTCTTCCTTTAGGTTTTTTGACCGGATTACTCGGTGTTAATGTCGGGGGGATACCCGGATCTGATAACGCTAACGCATTTGCATTATTTATTGGATTTTTGTTGTTAATAATTGTCGTCCAGATTGTTATTTTAAAAAGAAAAAAATGGTATTAAAAATTATATTTATAAATATATTATGGAAAAATAATGCAATTAGATGATCTGCTTAAAATATTAAACTACCCGACGATTTCGATCGTTGGTCAGACAATTACTGTGGGTCAATGGTTGGTTATACCATTGGTCTTGTTTATTGGATACTTGTTAACTAAAAGCTTCATAAATATTTTATCGAAGCGTATGTCTGCTCGGAATATGGATCCCAATCAGATTCATCTCATTAGAAGAATTATCTATGTTTTAGCCATTTCCATCTTATTGATAACGATCTTAGATTTAATCAATGTACCTATTGCCGCTTTTGCCTTTCTCTCCGGGGCGATCGCAATCGGATTTGGTTTTGGTGCGCAAAATATTATTAATAATTTTATCAGCGGTTGGATTTTAATGTGGGAACAACCGATTCGCATTGGCGATTATTTAGAAGTTGATAATGCCAAAGGAGTAGTGGAGGAAATTAATACCCGCTCAACAAGAATTAGACGAGTTGATGGCGTTCATCTGTTGATTCCTAACAGTAAATTATTAGAAAATACCGTGGTCAACAGAACCCTTGTTGATCATATTATGCGCACTTCTGTGTCTGTCGGAGTTGCCTATGGCTCACCTGCTAAACAGGTTGCAGCTTTAATTATGCGCGCGGCTAAAGAGCAGCCTATTATCTTAGAAAATCCGCCACCCGTGGTTACTTTTGAAGATTTTGCTGACAACTCACTGGTCTTTGAGGTTAACTTCTGGATAAATGCAACCGTCGATGGCAGCTTACGTGGGGTTAGAAGTAACGTTCGTTTTCGCCTTGATGAGCTCTTTGCAGAGCACAATATTGTGGTTGCATTCCCACAACGGGATCTGCATATAGACGGCAGTTTAACGCTACTTAAAAATCCATTAAAAGTCGCTGATGAACTATATTAAAAGCAACAACTGGATGCTATGCCATTTTGTTGCTGTTGTCATAATAAGATGTTGTAAAAAATAATATTACAATTTTATTAACAATAATATCCTGTTTATTGTTAATAAAAAATGTCGTAAGGAGCTGAAGACATGGAGTCTGGATATTAATTTACTCAAATTTTTGTATAAACTCGCAAAGAATATCCACCTTATCTAACCCACTTTCTGAAAAATTTTTTTTGTCAAACACAGCAAAATAATGATGTTGCTATTGCGATTTTTTCCCCTAAAATCGCGGAAATTTAACGAGGTCTGGCTGCACTTCATAAAAATTAACTGATTTAAGTTGAAGTTAATTTAAAAGGAAAGGTTATGAAAATTGTCATTTTATCAAGAAATAAAAATCTGTATTCGACAAAAAGATTAAAAGAGGAAGGTGAAGCCCGAGGTCATCAGGTTGATATTATAGACACGCTTCATTGTTATATGGATATAACCAGCAGCCGCCCCACTGTTCGCTATCAGGGGGCAGAATTACCTGTGTACGATGCACTTATTCCACGCATTGGGGCTTCCGTTACTTTTTACGGAACAGCCGTTGCCCGCCAGTTTGAAGTGATGGGGACGTTTAATATTAATGAATCGGTTGCGATTAGCCGTTCACGAGATAAATTACGTTCAATGCAATTATTATCACGTAAAGGCATTGGTATGCCAAGAACCGGCTTTGCCTGTAAACCGGATAATATTAAAGACTTGATAAAAAATGTTGGCGGCGCACCTGTTGTTATCAAATTGCTGGAAGGTACTCAGGGGATTGGCGTAGTGCTGGCTGAAACCGCTAAAACAGCTGAAAGTATTATCGAAGCTTTTATGGGGATCAAAGCCAACATTCTGGTGCAGGAGTTTATTAAAGAAGCCGGTGGTGCAGATATTCGCTGCCTGGTCATTGGCGGTAAAGTTGTTGCGGCAATGAAAAGGCAGGGGGCTGAAGGCGAATTTCGTTCTAATCTGCATCGTGGTGGTTCTGCTGTGGTGGTTAAATTAACAAAAGTTGAGCGTGAAACCGCGGTTAATGCAGCGAAAATAATGGGTTTAAATTTTTGTGGTGTGGACTTGTTACGCTCGGAAAGTGGCCCTAAAGTGATGGAAGTAAATTCCTCTCCCGGTTTAGAGGGTATTGAGGCTGCTACGGGTAAAAATATCGCCGCTATGGTGTTCGAATTTATTGAAAAAAATATGAAAGCTGCACATACGAATAAAACCCGTGGACGCGGTTGATTAAGGATTGATCATGGCTGTATTACGTATTGGTGATTTTGATATTTTGCCTGGTACAGATCAAAAAATAGATCTGCCTGTCGCAAAGTTGTACACAGATTCAAATGTTTCCTTACCTGTCCATATAATTAGGGCTAAAAAACCCGGGCCAACAATCTTTATAAGCGCGGCTGTACATGGTGACGAGCTTAATGGTATTGAAATCATTAGACGTTTACTCAAGTTGAAAAGTTTTAAACTGATCCGTGGGACTTTGATTGCAGTGCCGATGGTGAATGTTTATGGTGTGGTCAATCTAAGCCGTTATATGCCGGATCGTCGTGATTTAAACCGCAGTTTTCCAGGGTCGCCAAAGGGCTCTTTAGCGGGGCGAGTCGCGCATATATTCCTGACACAAATTGTTAAACATTGTGATTACGGTATAGATTTACACACAGGAGCGATTCACCGCTCTAATTTACCCCAAATTAGAGCGGATTTATCTGATCCTGAAACTAAAGAACTGGCACTTATTTTTAATGCCCCTGTTGTTCTAAATTCAAATTTGGTCGATGGTTCTTTAAGAGAAGCAGCTGTTGAAAATAATACTAAAGTATTACTTTATGAAGCGGGTGAAGCATTACGATTTGATGAATTTTCAATTAGATTAGGTATTAAAGGCATTTTAAATGTATTAGCGCATTTAAACATGGTCAAAAATCAACTTTCAAAACGCAAAAAAATTGAACCCTTTATCGCTAACAGCAGCAGTTGGTTACGCGCCAATGCAAGTGGTATCGTTAATCATGAGCGCCACCTAGGTGATCAGGTTCAAAAAGGTGATCTTTTAGCTGAAATTGGCTCTCCTTACGGAGAGATCATTAATGTTGTGAGAGCCGCTCGTGCTGGCATTATTATTGGAAAACAAAATATTCCATTAGTGCAGGAGGGGGAGGCGATGTATCACATTGCCTACTTCACCGAGGATGATGCTTTAATCGCAGGGCAAATTGAAAATGTACAGGGTCAGGTAGAAGCTGACGGGCAAGCAATCTTTTAAATAGTTATAAAATATATAGCCATTCAAGCGAAGATTAATGTGCCGGCATAGGGTACTTATTTGCTTAAAATGATTACGCTATAATTTAAAAATAGGCATCTTATGATACAAAATAATAGAATAATTATTGGCCGATTGGAATCCATTTCACTGCCAGATTTAGCGATTGATGACTTACCGGTTAGAATCGATACGGGTGCTCAAACCTCCTCATTACATGTTGATAATATTAAGAAGTTTTATAAAGATGGTAAACCCTGGGTAAAATTTGATATACACCCTGATATTCATAATGTTGAAAGTATTGTTCCCTGTAATGCATTAATCTTTGATATCAGAAGAATAAAATCTTCAAATGGCAGCATCGAGCAACGTTATGTTATTAAAACACCGATGACTCTTGGCGAGAACAGCTGGCCCATTGAAATTACCTTAACAGACCGTTCAGATATGAGCTATTTAATGCTATTGGGAAGGGAAGCGATGGGAAAACGAATATTGGTTGATCCGTCGAGTGTTTTTTTAG
>JBLHWW010000135.1:0-10029 GCA_047629075.1 Psychromonas sp.
ATGGACAATTCAATTAGGTGCCTTTGAAAGTGCAGAAAACATAAATACGTTATTAAAGCAGTTACAAGTAGCTGGTTTTCAAGCCCATACTGTCCCTCGAAAGGTCAAGGATGGGGTATTAACCCGCGTATTTGTCGGACCTGACGTTTCAGAAAAACGCCTAAAAGAACAATTGCCTCGTTTAAAAAAATTAACCCAATTAGAAGGTAAAATATTACCCTTTAAAGCAACAAATCCATAGATTATTTACAGTAATTACCGCGCTTCTCTGGTAAACTGCCGCCGTTTTCAATTTTATTTTTAAGGATCGCAATGAGTTGGTTTGATATCGCCATTCTGAGCATTATAGCAGTTTCATCTCTTATCAGTTTATTGCGAGGTTTTACCAAAGAAGCCCTGTCTTTAGTGACTTGGTTCTGCGCTTTTTTCATTGCCAGTAATTTTTATCTTGAAGTGGCCGTCTATTTAACGGAGCTAGAAGATCTATTCATTCGTAACGCTGTTGCGATCGCTATTTTATTTGTCGCAGTATTATTACTGGGCGCCTTAATCAACTATATTATTAACCGCCTGGTTGCGGTCACTGGGTTGTCCGGCACGGACAGACTGCTTGGCATTATTTTTGGTGCTATCCGTGGTGTTTTAATTATCAGTGCGCTGCTGTTTTTTATGGATTCATTTACTAATTTAAACCAAAGTGATTGGTGGAAGGAATCAACTTTGGCACCTGAGTTTGGAATAATTATTGAGTGGTTCTTTCAACATATCGAAAATGCTTCTAGTTTTTTGAATAAAATTTCTGTTTAACTTAATAACAGGGGAGTTTAGTTAATATTTTTCCGCTGAATAATATTAAGTAAATTAAGTAAATTAAGTAAATCAATTAAATGCAGATTTTGCATTTAATTTACGCTCATTTAAAATTTACAATCACTATCATTTATATAAAATAACCTGTTACTTGGTATGACTGATATAACTTATTTTTCTAATAATTAAGGCATTATTTATGTGTGGAATCGTTGGTATAGTTGGAGCAACTCCCGTTAATCAAAGTATCTATGATGCATTGACCGTACTACAACACCGTGGGCAGGATGCTGCTGGCATCGTCACTATTTCGAATGATAATTATAAACAGCGTAAAGCCAATGGTATGGTGAAAGATGTTTTTGATTCTAAACATATGCAGCGTTTAAAAGGTAACATTGGTATAGGCCATGTACGTTATCCAACTGCGGGTAGTTCCAGTGCCGCAGAAGCTCAACCCTTTTATGTAAACTCTCCCTGGGGAATTTCCCTTGCACATAACGGGAATTTAACCAACGCGCAAGATTTACGTGATTCATTAGTTACGTCCCGCCGCCATATCAATACGACGTCCGATTCTGAAGTGCTGTTAAATGTTTTTGCTGCAGAGCTTGATAAAGTTGAAAGTGATAAATTGTCACCAAAAGATGTATTTGCAGCTGTCGGTGAGCTTCATAAAACCGTTAAAGGAGCGTACGCTGTTGTCTCATTGATCATTGGACATGGCATGGTTGCATTTCGCGACCCCTATGGTATCCGCCCTTTAGTATTAGGCTCTCGTAAGACAGAAGAGGGTGATTTAGAGTATATTGTGTCTTCAGAAAGTGTAGGTCTTGATACTATTGGCTTTGAAGTTATCCGTGATGTTGAACCTGGAGAAGCTATTTATATCACCGAAGATCGGCAGTTATTTACCCAACAATGTGCTGAAAACCCGCGCTTAACACCTTGTGTTTTCGAATATGTTTATTTGGCACGTCCCGATTCTACCTTAAGTGGCATTTCTGTTTATGAAGCGCGTTTAGAAATGGGCCGTAAATTGGGCGCAAAAATAAAACGCGAATGGGCTGACGTAGAAATTGATGTCGTGATACCTATCCCAGAAACATCTAACGATATTGCGCTGGAAATATCTTTGGAAATGGGATTGCCTTATCGTCAGGGTTTTGTAAAAAACCGTTATATTGGCAGAACATTTATTATGCCGGGGCAAACACAGCGTCGTAATGCCGTTCGTCGTAAATTAAATCCCATTACGGCGGAGTTTGAAGGTAAAGCTGTTTTATTAGTGGATGACTCGATAGTACGTGGTACTACCTCGGAGCAGATTGTAGAAATGGTGCGAGATGCTGGTGCTAAAAAAGTGTATTTTGCTTCAGCCGCGCCACAGGTTTGTCATCCGAATGTCTACGGCATTGATATGCCAACAGCTAATGAGTTGATTGCTTATAACCGCACGGTAGAACAGATCAGCGATTGTATCGGGACTGACGCACTTATTTACCAGGATTTAGAAGATCTTAAAGATGCGCTTCGTAAACAAAACCCTAATACAGATGATTTCGAGTGTTCAGTTTTTGATGGTGTCTATGTGACCGGTGATGTAGACAAAAACTATTTTGATTATGTTGAAAGTTTACGCAATGAAGATGCGAAGATAATTCAAGAGCAGAAAGAAGAGATAGCAAGTTTAGAGATGCACAACGAATCTTAAATTGATTTTTATTCTGTTAAAAAAACCACAAATTTATTTGTGGTTTTTTTTGCCTGGTAAAGCAGGTAAACCCACTTTATACCAAACGCATTAATAAAGTGATCCGATTTATTATTTAAAATTGATCCTAAATTTAATGGCTGTCTTATTTGAACGTCAACTACCACCAACTATGACAATAAACGCATAGCTAGTAGCGTGCATAGAATGCAATCTACCGATAACATCATACGAAATGCATTATCTTATTTACTATTCAAAATCATTCCGGTGGCTTTTTTAGTGTAGATTTTTCCTTTGAAGTACCTGATTATAAATTTAATGCGTTTGGTATTATTACCCAATAAAAGATCAGTTTTATTCAATCAGGTATCTCAGTGCATATTCATTTTTCTGGTGAATTTTATCTTAAAACAACTTATTGAGTTGGAAAATAATAATGCGAACTAGGTTTTGTTGATACTAGTATTACTTTTTCCCGCCTGAAGGCGGATTCCAATTTAGCGTGTCACTTAACTGCGGGATTCTTGTGTCTTTCGGAACTGAGCCTTCAGGCTTGCGATGTTGTGGCTTTTTAGGACTGAAGTTTTTATTATCTATTCGCGTTATAATTTCTCTATAAATCCTTTAATAGTAAAGGCACTTGAAAATCATTATAATAAGTTTGGTATTACAGATAACCAATATATAATTTGAGTAAATCCGCTTTGCTGACTGCCAATAAAAAATTCGCTGATGGTGTTATTTGTAAATGGACCGATGTCTATCAATAATACATTTTATTGAAACAAGCATAAGGCCGCGATAGAGCGGCCTTTTTTATTTTAGTAAATACGCATTTGTGTCTCGGGATCAAAAAATACCACTTTTGACATGTCGAGCATCAATGGCATCAATTTATCTAATTTACATTCAGCAGTTGGGTGAATACGGCATATTGTTCTTACTCCATTGATCCGCGCTGTAATCTGCGTATCGGGTCCGGTTGGCTCAATAATTTCAATGGCGCAATCAAGCATAGCACTATCAACTTTATCTTCTCCCTGCTGAGTGATTTGTTCTGGGCGAATACCCAGAATGACTTTTTTGCCTGCATAACTGTCCAGTCCCGGGATAGTTTGTTTAATCAGCATGTTATGCTGCACACCACCACTTTCTAACGCCACCTGCATAACCCCATCCACTTTCTCAATCTGACAGGGAATAAAGTTCATTGAAGGGCTGCCCATAAAACCTGCAACAAACTGATTGCGTGGATTGTCATAGATTTCCTGTGGTGAGCCCATTTGTTGTATTTCACCGTCTTTCATCACTGCGATTACATCACCTAAGGTCATGGCTTCAATCTGATCATGGGTGACGTATACGATGGTTGTTCCAACACGTTGATGCAACTCTTTGATTTCACTGCGCATCTCGACACGTAATTTAGCATCAAGATTTGATAAAGGTTCATCAAATAAGAAAATAGACGGGTCGCGGGCTAAAGCTCGTCCCATCGCGACACGCTGGCGTTGTCCGCCCGATAGCTGTTTTGGTCTGCGATCCAGCAAGGGTTCAATCTGCAGCAATTTTGATACTTTATCAACAATGACCTGCTGCTCAGATTTTTCTGTCTTACGTATTTCCAAACCAAAGGAAATATTCTGGCGAACCGTCATATTCGGGTAGAGCGCATAGGATTGAAATACCATCGCAATATCACGGTCTTTTGGATCTAAATGGGTGACATCACGATCACCGATGAAAATGTTACCGTTAGTCACTTCTTCTAAACCTGCAATCATATTTAGCAGGGTCGACTTACCACAGCCGGAGGGACCCACTAAAATTAAAAATTGTCCCGGCTCTATTTCTATATCTATTCCCTTTAGCACATTCACTTTGCCATAGGTTTTTTCAACATTTTGTATTTTTAAAGCGTGCATAATAGTGTTCCTTATCCTTTAACAGCACCCGCTGTGAGACCTTTAACGAAATACTTACCGGCTACTATATACACCAGCAGGGTGGGCAGTGCTGCAATAATAGCCGCGGCCATATCAACGTTATATTCTTTAATACCCGTACTGGTATTAACCAGATTATTCAGTGCAACCGTAATCGGCTGCGAATCTCCCGAGGAGTAAACCACGCCAAACAGGAAGTCGTTCCAGATTTGTGTGAACTGCCAGATCACCGATACAACGATAATAGGTATTGATACGGGGATAATAATCCGCCAGAAAATCAACCAAAAACCAGCCCCGTCAATACGCGCCGCATTCACTAATTCAGAGGGAATACTGATGTAATAGTTGCGGAAAAACAAGGTAGTAAATGCCACACCATAAATAACGTGGACCATAATTAATCCCGATGTGGTGCCTGCCAAACCAAGGAAGCCGAGCGTGCGCGCCATCGGTAACAGGATCACCTGAAAGGGAATCATAGTACCGATTAAGAGCATACCAAAAAACAGATCGCTGCCTTTGAACTTCCATTTAGTCAGTACATAGCCATTTAATGCGCCTAAGATAGTAGAAATTACCACAGCCGGTACAACGATTAGCACAGAGTTCCAGAAGTAGCCTTTTAAACCTTCACAGCTTACGCCGGTGCAGGCTGTTCCCCAGGCTTTACCCCAAGCGTCGAAATTCAGTGACTGCGGCAACGATAATAAGGTGCCTGAACGAATTTCATCTAAATCCTTGAGAGAGGTGATGAGCATAACAACCAGTGGCAATAAATATAAAAGTGCGAAAAAGGTCAGTATGCTATAAATCAATACTCTATTAATGCTCATTTTTCTTCTCCCTTAGTTCCGAATATAGGTAAGGCACAATAATAGCTGCGACTGCCATTAACATCATCATGGAAGCTGCTGAGCCAAGTCCGATTTGTCCGCGAGTAAAGGAATAAGTATACATAAAGGTAGCTGGCACGTCGGTTGCAAAACCCGGGCCGCCGCCTGTTAAGGCAACAATCAAATCAAAGCTTTTGATAGCAATGTGTGTTAGTACAATCAATGCACTAAAAAATACTGGGCGCAGTCCCGGAATAATTATTTTACGGTAGATGAGCGGCATTGAAGCACCATCAACTTTAGCGGCTTTGATAATATTATCATCAATTCCTCGTAGACCCGCGAGGCAGAGTGCCATCACAAAACCTGAGGATTGCCAGACGCCCGCGATAACTACGGTATAAATAGCCATTTCGGTATTGACCAGCCAGTCAAAGGAAAATGATTCAAAACCCATTTCGCGTACTAAGCGCTGCACACCCAGTTCAGGATTAAGGATCCATTTCCAGGCGGTACCAGTAACAATAAAGGAAAGTGCCATCGGGTATAAATAGATGGTGCGGATAGCACCTTCGGCTCGAATTTTCTGATCCAAAAAAATGGCCAGAAATAATCCCAGCAGTAAACAAATTACAATGAACAAACCTCCAAACAGCAGGAGGTTTTCAGCGGCGACCCACCAGCGATCATTGGCGAACAGTTTTTCGTATTGTATTGTGCCAGCCCAATCATAGCTTGGCAGCAGACGTGATGAGCTAAAGGATAACCACGCATTTAACAGCATAAAGCCGTAGATAAAAATAATAGCAATAACAAAAGTAGGTGCTACGACTAGTTTTGGTAAAAAGTTCCCAAGGGATTGACGCGGGGCGCTGGATTTTTTTTTCACTGGATTAATTCTCCTGTACAGCGGAAAGCAACAATCGGATCTCAGCTAAAATGCGCTGAGATCCAACAGGTCTAAAAGATCAGACCTTATTTAGTATTTCGCTGCTGCAACTGCTTTTACTAGTTTTGCTGCGGCTTCTTCTGCTGTTATTGAATCTGAGTTGTAGAACTCAGTAACCGTGTCATAGATAGCACCTTGGGTTGAAGAGAATGTTGACATGCCGTGCGCCATACTTGGCACTAAGGTATTTGCTTTAGCTGTTTTAACAAAATCTGTTGCCGACAGTTTTGCACAATCATCAAACTTATCCATGGACATATTTAAACGTGCAGGAATAGATCCTTTGTTAAGGTTAAAGACTTCCTGAAAAGGAACACTTAGGATAGTGCTGGCCAGATCATTTTGACCTTTACGTTGTTCTTTATCTTCCAGATTAAACATCACAAAACTGTCGATGTTAAAGGTAAAAGCATTCGCTGTGCCCGGTGCTGAAGTGCAGATATAGTCTTTACCCGGTACTTTACCAGCGGCAGTAAATTCACCTTTTGCCCAGTCTCCCATAAACTGCATACCCGCTTCACCATTGATAACCATGGCGGTGGCCAGATTCCAATCACGTCCTGGCGATCCTGGATCGGTATAGTTTTTGATTTTATGGAAAGTCTTAAGGGCACCTATCATGGTAGGGCTGTTTAAAGCTTCAGGGTCTAACGCAACAAATGCTTGCTTATAAAATTCAGCACCCGCAGTACCTAGTACCACAGACTCAAACATGGTTGCATCTTGCCAAGGTTGTCCACCATGAGCAACAGCCGTCATGCCCGCAGCTTTTATTTTATCAGCAGCAACAAAGAAGTCTTTCCAGGTTGTTGGTACCTTTGCGTCTGCTTTTTCGAAGACTTCTGGGTTTACCCACATCCAGTTTACACGGTGGACGTTAACCGGAACGGCAACATATTTACCGTCGTACTTCATCACATCTGCGACCACACTGGGTAGCAAGTTATCCCAGCCTTCGGCTTGAGCGACAGCGCTAAGATTCGCCAATACGCCTTCATCCCCCCATTCCTGAATGCTTGGCCCTTTGATTTGAGCGGCTGCAGGTGGGTTACCTGAAACGACTCGTGTTTTTAGTACTGTCATAGCACTTTCACCACCACCGCCTGCCACGGCGAAGTCTTTCCAGTCATGCCCTTTTGCTTCTAACATTTTTTTCAGTTCGGCAACAGATTTAGCTTCACCGCCTGAAGTCCAATAATGCAGTACTTCTATTTCAGCTGCTTGCGCACCGGCTGTTAGGCCCAATGCTAATGAAATACTTAAAAATAATTTTGAAATTTTCATGTTATATTTCCTTGACTAAAATTATCTGACAGCCGAACTGCTGATCAGATTGGAACTTACCAAAGAGCTCCTATTTAAAAATAAAAGCGAGGTCAGTTATAAAATCAAATCATAAACCAACTAGGGCCAAATAGGTAAGGAGGGAAATCACATAAATAGATCAATCTTGTAACATTTTGTAACAAACCTGTAACACAGTGTAACCATGTACTGGAAAGCCTTTGGTCAGTTTGATGCGCTTTTCAGTATGATGAGGGTCAGTGAATTATCGTTTTTAGGTTGAATATTTTGGTCTGATTGATTGGGTGCCCGTATGTAATAGTTGTAATAGAGGTAGGTTATTTATATTTTAAAATGTTGATTTTTAATGTTATATTGGGTTTATTATGAACTGCTAACATCCAGTTCATGTTCCTTGACTTTAATTAAAATCGATTGCAGTAGTCGCTATGTTATATGTTTGTGCACTACTTACTTTGACTTAAGTGTCTGCATTATTAATTTTCTAAATTGCAGACAGCAGAAGCAGTGGTTAATTGTTCTCTAAAGCGAGTAGCGGCACCGGAGATGCAGTACTACAATGGCTAAAATCATCCTGTCATCCTCTGTTCTCAATAATTTGTATGTTATAACTACCTCAAAGAAAAATTTTTCATTTGCACATTATTGCAAATTCAGGACGGGTTTAGTTGACTTTTTTAGTGCGATTTTTCAATCTAAAAATGTTCTGAGCAAGTTTACATCGTTATTTTATGTAAACGACGTATAACGCCGCGCAGGAGGTTTTTAAATGAATCCGAAGGGCTGCATTTGTGCACACGATCCTATGCATTGTCATCTGCTTATATAAAATAACGACACAACGTAAGATCTACCTTGTATAAGTACGCACAAATCGCTGTGAAAAAGCACCGGAAAGGTCACAGCCCCGATACTCTATAAATAGAAGGAACCCAAATAATGCTCCATAGTTCAATGACAGCTATTGTAACCACAGGCAGTGGCGGTTATGACAAGTTAGTCTGTAAACAAGTACCAATGCCTGTTCTCTGCGCAGGAGAAGTGCTGGTTAAAGTGTTGGCCGCCGGCGTTAATAACACCGAGATCAATACCAGACTGGGATGGTATTCTTCTTCAGTTCATGGCTCTACTAAGGATACATCAATCTCGGAGGTCGAGCAGCCAAAGGTCGATGGCGGCTGGAATAAGCAAACGTCTTTTCCTTTTATTCAAGGCACTGATTGCTGTGGAGTAGTAGTGAATGTGGCAGATGATGTCGACACTGGCCTGATAAACAAAAGGGCACTTATCCGCCCCTGTATTCGCGAACATGGTTTTGGTTCTTTGGACAATATCTGGATGGGGTCAGATTTTGATGGCGCTTTTGCTGAATATGTAAAAATTCGAGCAACGGAAGTGTTCCCTGTGATCTGTGACTGGAGCGATGCAGAACTTGGCACTATTCCTTGTGCCTATGGTACATCCGAGAATATGCTCAACAGAGCCAATCTTAGATCCGGTGAAACGGTTTTAGTGGCGGGCGCGTCAGGTGGTGTAGGCTGTGCCGCTGTGCAGCTTGCAAAACGCAGGGGAGCGAAGGTTATTGCTATTGCGGGAGAGGAAAAACATGACCGGGTAGCTGCGCTTGGCGCAGATATTCTGTTAGGCAGAACTGCTAATCTGCTCGCGGCGTTAGGGGAGCAATCTGTCGATCTTGTTGTTGATAATGTGGGGGGGAGTTGCTTTCCTGCCATGCTCAAACTATTAAAACGAGGTGGACGGTTTGTCTCATCGGGCGCTATTGCAGGGCCTATGGTTGAACTTGATCTGCGTGATATGTACCTGAAAGACATCACATTAATAGGAACAACCGCTTGGGACGAAAAGGTTTTTCCTAATCTGGTACGATACATAGAGCAGGGCGAAATTCAGCCGGTGTTAGCAAAGACTTTTCCGTTATCTTCGATTGTTGAAGCCCAAAAAGAGTTTCTTGGGAAAAAGCACGTCGGTAAATTTGTACTGATACCCTAAGCAGATAAATAACTTACTCTGCTAACCAGAGGTATCAAGCCTCTGTGGCCGATAATTTGTATCTATTGGTATTGATATGGCGCAAATTGTATGTGCGATGTTGATATCATTTTATGCTTTGGTGGAACAACCGCATGCGCTAATTACTCGAGTAAATATTCCCTGCAGAAGCCTAATGAAAACAGTCCTGCACTCTTGGAAGGCTGAAGAAATAAAACCACCATAATATAACCGAAGAATAAGGCATGTTGTGGCTAAGTCACTTATAGATTATTTTTGTTTATTTTTTAAACAACCATTGACTTTCATTTTGGATTCTATAGAGTGTGTCCCAGCAAGAAGAAAGCCTTTTTTTTACATTCTCCATTCCGTCGTTTTATTAATAACACCTCGATCTGTAGTTTTTAAGTTCCAGTCTGTTTTTACGCTATTCAAGCCTCTTGAAGGTAATCTTAC
>JBLHWW010000136.1:0-10007 GCA_047629075.1 Psychromonas sp.
GCAAAAACCCATATTCCAAACGACCGCACTTGAGGTACTCTTCAAATTCTGACCGCACATACTGCATGGCAACGGGCCGATCGTTACGCTTAATTTATTCTTGATTCGACGGTCGTAGGGCCAAAACCAGATGCTTGCTGTTCAGAGTGCTGTATCGAGAAGCATCATTAAAACAAACCCAATAATAAGCCCACCCGTTGCCCAGCTTTCATGCCCAGCGCGATGGGATTCAGGAATGATTTCATGACTGATCACAAACAACATTGCACCTGCCGCAATAGCTAACCCCCAAGGCAGAAGATGAACTGAAAGGCCGACCAATGCGACGCCCAACAGGGCCGCGACAGGCTCCACCAGACCAGAAAGAGCACCAACGCCAATCGCTAATCCTTTGCTGTAACCAACGCTCATCAAGGCCAACGCAACCACAAAGCCTTCGGGAATATCCTGTATCGCAATACCCACCGCCAGGGCCTTTGCACCCACCAGATCCGGCCCCGCAAATGAAACACCAATCGCCATGCCTTCAGGAAAGTTATGCAAAACGATTGCCGTGACAAAAAGCCAGATCCGTTTAAGAGTTTTTGCCTGCTCGATATTGACTTCAGATCGGGCGCCGCCTTCAAGGCCTTTGACAAAATGCTCATGAGGCACAACCCGCTCAATCATCAGCAAACATAAAGCGCCCAGCATGATGCCACCGCCAACAATACCCCCAGCCAGCCAGGAACCTGCGCCCTGAACAGCGGCAATATCCAGTGCCGGGATAATCAATGAAAACGACGTTGCTGCCAGCATAACCCCAGCGCCAAAGCCCATTAGCGTATCGATAAAGCGCTGCGAAAGCTGGCGCGTCAAAATGGCAGGAATCGTACCCAGCGCCGTCGCAGCAGCGGCAAACAGACCGCCCAGTAGCGCGCCTGTCATATGCGGATCACCTGCAGCCAAGCGCACGTATATGCCGGGCATCAACGCAACGAAACCGCCAAACAGAATCGTCAAAACTATCCAGTATCGCAATGCCATACACACCTTATGTTCATTATGTCGCCACTGTGGCGCCCTGCGCCTGTAGCTGGAATCTGCAAGCATTCATCATACTTGAGTTACGTCATTTGCACAAAACCCGGGAATCTCGCAGTGATTGCTAAAAATGCTAACGAATCAGGCAAAAGGCCTAAGACTTGTAGGTTATCAAGCAGAGTCTTTTTTGGTGCTGGGCACCGGCACAGCAGATACGAAAACGTCCCTCAAAATAATAGGCTCACCTTATGCGTTCTGTACCTGAACCGTTTGGATCGACTGCCCTGTTGTCCGGTCGTGCAAATCCAGCGATACCTCGCCAGACCCAGTGTTCCATTTGTTTCCCTACTAGCGCAGGGCAATAACCACCGGAAAAAAATCTCGGCCTTTCTCGGTAAACTAGTACTCAAAGCAGGAGCAGTGCTCGCCAACATCTACTTTTTTCAGCACGCCGTTGTCAACTAGGTGGTTCAAGCAGTCGCACAGGATATTTTTGGCGATACCCAGTTCTTGCTGAAAGTCCACGAAACGACGAGTGCCATACATGGAAAAATAAAGAAGAAACCCATCTTTAGAAAGTAGCAAAACAGCCGCTGTGATTGGGTACTTTATTACTTTGGGTGTCTAGTTTGGGTTTAGTTTGGGTTTCATCCAAATCTGATCCGTTTAATCAAAAAATACGATATTTTAACGAGTTTCAGTACAGAATAATCTACAGGACAGTCATGTTAATTCGCTAACTAATCCATGGACTATGAGTCACATATCCAAAGTGTTTTTTAAACCCAACTTATTCTTACCTCTGTGCAGCGCAGCGCTCTGTGTTCACTGTGGTGAAAAGCTTTTCAGCACCGTTTCAGCGCGTTTTTAAGTGACATTATAAACACACGCCAGCATTGCCTCTGCTTTGATGTTACGTGCCATACTCAGCATAAAAATTATTTACTTAGAGTGGTATAAATCCATAATCTCAATTAGGTTGTCTAGTGAAAAGCATTGGTAAGTTACTTCATAATTTTTTAATTTAAGATTTTTAAGCAAACCCTGAGATTCCTCGATGAGTTTGGCTTCATTATATTTTTTCTGTTGACGTTTAACTTCACCAATGAGTATTTTTTTATCAAGGTCATTGATAGCGACAATATTAATTTCGTTTTGCCCTTTAGCGTCCCAGTAACTACCTATGCGACCAAACTGCTTTGACTCTACGAGAATAGCTCTAAATAGTGACTCTAATTCTAAACCTGAATAGGTTTCAAAATCTCTGTTTACAAATTTTCTTATGTATTCATAGTTCTCAATTTCTACTGCGCTTTTATTGGCGTGAATAAACCTAAACCAAAACTTTAAAAATGGATCTGAAATGGCATAGCGCACATCCCGTGATGTCTCTTTTGATGTAATAGGTCGCATTTTAGTGATGCCATCAAAATCCCCTTCGAGTCTTTCAAGGTGCATTCCAACCCCTATACCAAGATAGTTTTCTATTCGAGAACGGCTGGTGTTTCCTTGAGAAATAGCGCCCAATATATCAAAGTATATCTTGTGCTCAGACCCGAAATCTTCAACTAACCTATGAGATCCTTCTTTGATAAAAGGTGAAAAATCTGAAATGACAGATTCAAATATCTGCCCTTTATCACGAGAAAACTGGCTCAACCATTCAAGATATTTTGGAATACCTCCAGAAAGACACCACCATATCAACATGTTATCAGCATTGAATACTTCACAGTCTTCCATCACTGAGCGAATATAAGAAGGTTTTAGAGGCTGAATTTTAAAAAATCGGTCATCTAGGTTTAAAAGAGGTTCATCTTTCCCTTTAAAAATTTTAGTCATCATACTGTACAACGAACCGCAACAAACAAGATGCATATTGGCTTGCTGTTTGTTCGCATCCCATAAATTTTGGATGTCAGAAAAAAGGCTTGAATTCACTTTTTGGATATCCTGAAATTCATCCATGATCACAGTTAGTGGTTTGCTTTTCGTATATTCCAGCAAGTATTCGATAATATCCTTCAATGATCGTGGCTGAAAAAACTTAGCTGCTAACTCAACCCTGATGATTTCAGAAAATTCTACTACTAACGACGCCTCAGTTTTTCGACTGATAAGTAAGTACAAACACTTAATATTTTTATCGTTGAACGCTTCTCTCAATAGTCTTGTTTTACCCACGCGCCTGCGACCAACGAGCACACTAAGCTGGCCTTTGGTTTGAGCCACATTAGAAGAAATTTTTCTTAATGCTTTTAGCTCTTTTTCACGATTGTAAAACTTCTGCATGGGAATAGCCTGAGGTGTTTTGTAGGGATAAGTATAGATTAACCCCTAACAATGTTAATTTAATTACAGTAACTTTTTTTACAGTAATTAAATTTACATTGTTTGCATGTGCTAATCACTCAAAAAACCTGCAGGGTTAGGTTCGTTGAAAAAATATAAAGTCATTTGATATTTAATTCGTGCAACGACTTGGATTTTCTGGACAATATATTGGGAACCTATTCATCACCTAGCGCCCATGCTTTATTGGTGGCAATACAAATGAACTCATTTATTCAATTAAACTGCTTTCAACGAACTTACCACCGCAGTTCTACGATTAGCAGCACTGATTATTCCACAGACTATCAGTCACATATCCAAGGTCCTTCCTAATGGCTTTTTACAATGGATGCTGATAAAAGTCACCGATATTGATTGAAGTTCAGGCTTGGTTTTTTATTTATAATAATGACATGTTAACCTAATGAAAATAAACATAAAAAGTGTAGTTGTGATGATCAAAGCATTTTCTTTCTTACTTGGTATTATGCTTAGCTTTACTGCATTAGCTGGCTCGGTGCAGGTACTTGATCCTAAGGTGAGCTTTCAAGCCGTGCATCGTATTGGTCAGCATATTGTGGCAAGCGGCACCAATGGTGGTGTTTATCAAAGTACTGACAATGGCGAGCATTGGAGCAAGATCACAGGGCCTGAGAATAGTTTAGGTTTGCAGTTTAGGGATATTCAATTATTGAGTAACGGTGCACTCATCTTAATGAGTGCCGGCGAAGGTGATAACTCGCGAATATACCGCACTGATGATGGAAAAAATTGGCAGCTACAAATTGCGGGTACACGGGCTGCCACCTTTTACGATTGCATGCATTTTTTAAACGAGCAACAGGGTTGGTTATATGGTGATTCTGATGAAGAGGGTCTGTTTATATTGGCCACGGTTGATGGGGGTCGTCATTGGAACAGACAAAAGCTAGCACTCGCGGCACAAACAGGTGAGAGCGGTTTTGCTTCAAGCGGTACTTGTTTAAACAAAGGCCGTGATAACAATATTTATATTGGCACCGGCAATGTGCCTTCTCCTCGTGTGCTGATCAAAAACGGGCTAAATTTGCAAAAAAATTGGCAAAGCCTTGATACGCTTTTTTTAGGTGGTGAAGCGGCTGGTGTATTTAGTGTGCAACAAGCCAAGCAATGGCTTTACATCTTTGGCGGTAGCTTAAAAGATCAACAAAGCCCTGCCAAAGCGCAGCGTTACAACCTACAAACAAAGCACTGGAATGCCTTACCCGAAGTACCATTGAAAGGCGCAGTTTATGGGTCGGATATCATCATCAAAGATAATAAAGTCAGTGTGTTAATTGCTAATCCGCAAGGGGTAAGTGTATGGCATGAAGGGTCAAAGTCGTGGACTATGCTCAGTAAAAACAATATTTGGAGCCTAGCCTGTGATGACCGTTTGGGATGTGTAGGTGTGGGTAAAGAGGGGCTTGTAGAGAATTTCACTTTTCACAGCGATAGATAAAAAACAGATCACTCCAGCAGGAGGATGTGAAAAAACGTATGCGGACGCCTTGCGGTGTATGCTTTTGATACTACGCGCCATACTCAGCCCATAAAAAATATTATTAAGCGACTTTACACGATGGCATAACTTTCACTTTATTAGGATGTGTCATATTTTCAGCTGCCCAAGTATCAAGCTTAGCTTGCATATTTATCCAAATAGAAACAGCTGATGACTTTTTATACTACGATAATATCCATGAGGTGAAGGTGAAGGTGAAGATAACCATAAATGAAAAGTCTTAAGCGAACTTGGATAAGTTACCAGTAATAAGATCCCGTTGATTCTCTAAAACAGCAATTAAATGTTCTTTACATGCACGCACTCTGGCAGTTGTGCGCAATTCCACATGGTTTAAAATCCAAATCCCCCAATCGGATGGCGGTATTTTAAAATCTAGTCGAACCAGCCCAGGTTGGGAGTCGCCCATAAAACAAGGTAATTTTGCTAGGCCAAAGCCGTTGGCTGCGGCAATTGCCATCGAACCAACGTCATCTACTCTAAGTGAAATTTCAGGATCCCCAGTGTATGTTTTGACCCAGTCTGGATGTTTATTTTCAGACTGAAAGAGAATGACTTTTGTTTTTTTTGAGGGATGTTGTAAATGCGTTTGCGAAGCATAGATACCATGGTGCAACTTCATGATTTCATATCCCACAAGATAATCAGGTGCTTTAGGCGTCATACGGATAGCTAAATCTGCTTCCATGGCAGCCAAATCGACTAGGTCTTTGGTCATAAGTAACTGCATATCAATGTCGGGATAACGCTGGCAAAATGCCTCCATCTTCGGAATGATAAGTCGGTTAGCAAGCTCAAACGCTATGGTCAGCTTTAACGGACCGGCTAAGGCAGAATCTTGATTAGCTGCTTGTCTATCTATTGTGTGTACCTTTTCCTCCATTGATACAACCTGTTGATACAGGTTCTCTGCCGCTTGAGTCATAGCGTAACCATTTCTACTCTTATCAAATAACCGTGTGCCTAGGCTTTTTTCAAGCGCTTCAATTCTTCTTGCTACGGTTGTATGTTTTACATTTAGCGTTCTACCAGCACCACTAATTGTGCCTTCTCTGGCTAAAGCCAAAAAGTACTTTAAATCATTCCAATTCATAAAATCTTCCATGGTGAGTTTGGATTGACTGTGCATATTTGCACATTATGTGTAGATATTAGCTCATTTACTGACTTTATTGAACAGAGTACATTGACTGTACACTTAACATCTTAAAGGAACATCCATGAATTTATATACATTAGAGAAACTAGCCTCATTTACTTCTGATCCTCAAGGTGGCAATCCGGCGGGCGTATGGATTGGAGAAATGTTACCCGAACCTAAGGAAATGCAACGAATTGCTGCTGAAATTGGTTTTTCAGAAACAGCGTTTGTCGCTCCTAACACAGGGAGTAGAAGAACAGTACGTTATTACAGCCCAGAAGCTGAAGTCGCATTTTGCGGACACGCTACCATCGCCACCGGTGTTGCTTTAGGTAAAAAAGCTGGCACCGGCACCTATCAGTTTGAGACAACTGTAGGGACTATTCCGGTTGAAGTCAGCGAACATAACGGTGAAATAAGAGCCGCGCTAACGTCAGTGGAACCTAAGTTTGAACCGGTACCAGAAACGTTACTTAAACAAGCTCTTTGCGCACTTGGCTGGAGTGTGGATGATTTAGATAGCAGCATTTTACCAGCACGTGCTTTTGGGGGAAATTGGCATCTCGTATTAGCGGTGAAAACGAAACAACGCCTCGACGATTTACATTAC
This sequence comes from Psychromonas sp., assembly GCA_047629075.1. Taxonomy (GTDB): domain Bacteria; phylum Pseudomonadota; class Gammaproteobacteria; order Enterobacterales; family Psychromonadaceae; genus Psychromonas. The sequence continues at coordinate 6,652 of JBLHWW010000136.1, forward strand.
GATTTCGAGAAACTTAAAAAGATAATGCTAGAAGATAATTTAACCACCTTACAATTGATTTGGCGTGAAAATGATGACCTGATTCACTCTCGTAATCCATTTCCAGTTGGTGGTGTGGTCGAGGATCCTGCGACGGGCGCTGCGGCAGTGGCTTTGGGTGGTTATATGCGAGAAGCAAAAATAGTGGATGTACCGAAAGATATAAACATTTTGCAAGGCGAAATAATGGGAAGGCCAAGTCAGTTAAAACTCTCTATTCCGAAAGTTGGCGGAATAGAAGTGTCCGGTACGGCGGTACAATTAACTGATTAGCTCGCGAAGACCGTGGGGCATGTTTGTTAAAAAGAATGTAAAAGTCATTGGAATAATGATGTGTTAACGTCTTAGGATCTATGTACACAGTGCTGGGAACCTATTCATCATTTAGCGGCTATGCCTTGTTTATAGGGACGCCGAATTATTTAATTTATTCTATTTATTCTATTTATTCAATTAAACTATTTTTAACGAACCTGACTCCTCAGCTTTTGCTGCCCTGTAAGGTGATACTGCGAGCATTATTATCGCTAATGACCTAAATTAATAAAACTGTCATAAATTAATAAAACTGTCATAAGTTTAAACTATTATTTTGAACATAGTAGTTGGGACAAATAATAAACGCGTAGATATAAAAAATAAATGACCAGTAAATCCTTCCTTATAACGTCGAGATAATGTCGAGATAGTGTCGAAAAGTGTCGAAAAAGCACTTATTAACTACATCCTCAAATGAAACTCCTTATGGCGAAAACGTCTACAACTAAGAGGTTGATATTATAAAGAATGTGTTACCTATAATTCCTGTGCTCAGTATCACAATTCTAGTGATGTATTATGAGAAATAAAAATGACCTTTATTAACAAACGAAGATTTAAATATTACGGCTTAATATGCTTAAGCAGCAGTATAATTTTAATTTTGTCACTCTTCTTCATCCATTTTCATGAATCAAATTTAAGTAAATATCGCGATAAAATTAAACGATTTCAACAATCAGAATTAATCACGATAAACATACAATATTCATTTAAAAAGCAGGTCCAAGAATGGAAAAACATTCTTATTCGAGGCTCAGCCCAAGAACAGTATGATAAGTATCACTCACAATTTATTAATGAATTCGAAAGAACACAATTTAACTCACAACAATTGATTGATTTTTTCTCTGAAGAGAACAACATAACCAAAATTGCTAATGAATTTCAAACGAAACACTACACAATCCTTTCTGAATATGAAAAGGCTTTAACCATATACAAGGCAACGGGCTTCGACATCCTAGCGGCTGATGAGGTTGTTAAAGGCATTGACAGGGAGCCAGATGAACTACTTGGTAAAATTAGCACCCATGTAAAGTCCGATATAGCCAAAAAAGTGGCCCATATTGAGCGTGAGCTTTTGATTTTTGAAGGGTTACTGGCATTTATATTTATATCGATTCAGCTGCTCGTATGCTGTGTTTTAATGCAGCTCACTAAAAAACTTTTTAAGGTTACGCTTCAAGACGAAACGACCGGACTTGGTAATCGAGCTCTTTTTGTAAACTCAATTGATGATCATTTAAGCAGCAACAATAAAGTGCTTATTGGCATATTGGACATTGATTATTTTAAAATAATTAATGAAACATGTGGAAATTTAGGGGGGGATTTATATCTCAAACAAGTTGGAAATATCATTGTTTCACATCTCCCTAAAGGGAGTGAAGTATGCCGAATTAATGCTGACGTTATTGGGTTTATTATCCCTCCAATTAGCAACGATTATGATTTATTAACGTCTATCACCCAGTTGATTGCTGACTTTGAATTTAGCTGGCAAGGTTTGACAACAAAACTCACTTGCAGCATAGCCGTATATGACCTAAATAAAGAATTAGACGATACGAATGAAGGTGTATTAAACGCACTTTATGTAAGCCTGCAAAAAGCTAAGTCTACTGGTAGGAATAAGGTTGTATTTTATAATTCAAATGATGAATTTATTGTTGAAAAACAAAGACTGATGCGAATGGTTGCCCATGTATCAGATGCATTGGAAAACAAAAAAATAGTCCTTTTTAGACAAGCAATAATACCCGTCGATACGAATAGTAAGTTTACTTATTACGAAGTGCTTATGAGAGTAAAACATGAGGGCGAATTCAAAAGCCCATGGCCTTATTTACAAGCAGCAGAAAGTTTCCATCTAATTACTAAGATTGACCGCTATATCGTCACCGAAACGGTTAACTATTTACATGCAAATACCCACGAAACTGCTAAATATTCGGTTAATTTGTCGGGGCAGTCATTATCGGACCCTAGGTTGCCTGATTTCTTTGATGACTTATTCGAACGAACGGGTTTTACAACAAATCGATTAGGTTTTGAAATAACTGAAACAGATTTAATTCAGAATTTTACAATTGCATTGGTCAATGTGCAGTATTTACGCAGCAAAGGATGCAAAATATCCCTAGATGATTTTGGAACTGGAATGTCATCCTATGCTTATTTATCTGAGCTAGAAATTGATACCCTTAAAATTGACGGTACTTTTATCAAAGGAATAGATAAAGATAAACAAAAACAGGCCATTGTGGGTTCAATGATAATGTTATCGACACAACTAGGATTTACAACGGTTGCTGAGTTTGTAGAAACTAACGAAGAATATGCAACATTAAAGCGGTCTGGAATAGAGTATTGCCAAGGATATCTTTTGCACAAACCAGAACTGTTTTTTGAGCCTTAACTTATCAACAGTACTGATATCGATTAAAAATAATTAAAAGCACGCACACGTTAATTAATAGCGAAGTCATTTAAACCTGAAAACCTGCGGGGTCAGGTTCGTTGAAAAAATTTTTAATGTGTTAAACGACTGGATTATTCTAAACAACATATTGGGAGCTTATTGATCGCCTAGGGCCCATGCCTTATTTATGGCGACGCAAAAGATCCCACTTATTGAATTAAACGGCTATCAACAAACCTGATCATGCAGGTCCTTTAAAAGTTCTAAAATTAACAAGCGCTATATACTCAGCGCATAAAAATACTATTACGCGACGTTAAGCTCTAGCATAGCTTTCACTTTATTGAGAAGCGTCGTGTTTTCAGCTTCCCAAGTATCCACCTTAGCTTGCACGTTTATCCAAATAGCAACGCTTGTTCCTGTTGATTCAGACTTTGCTGCCCTCTAGTAAATGGTTCAGTTCTAGCAACTCTCGACTAAACCGTTTTTTGCGTTTAGATGCCCAGACCCAAATACAGGGTAAGGCGACGGCATTTATTGCGAAAGTGATAAGGACTTTACGAATTAGTCTGTC